>PUNW01000169.1 GCA_003552665.1 Spirochaetaceae bacterium
CGTACTCCACGGTATGGACGAAGCCCGCGAGCAGGCCGGTTACCAGCGCCGCGACAGCGAGCGCACCTCCCACTATGAGGCTGAGCGGCGCCTCGAGGACAAAGGCCGGCAGCGTCGCGGCCGCCAGCACCACCGCGGCCGCCGCCAGGACAACCGGGCGCGGGCGGCGTCTGGTGCGCGTAATCGGTACCGGGCGGTTCTGTTCCAGGCTGCGACGCAGGCTCTTTGCCGCCTCACCCAGCCGGTGGTGGGCGGCGGCCGCGCGTTCAGCCTCGCGAAATGCGCTCAGCGCATGGTCACGCTCGGTCTTGCGGTGCTCGCAGGCTGTAGTAGCCTGACTGTGACGCGAACGGGCATCCTCGAGGCGAGTCTGCAGCTCGAGGAGCTGCGCCTCCTCATCATGCGCAAAGGCGCTGCGATGCGCGAGCTCGCTCTCCAGGCTCTGCAGCGTCTCCATCTTGGCGAGCAAGCCCTTTGCGTGTTGGCGTTCCAACGCCGCCGACTGAGCCGCAATCTGCTGCTCAAGCTCCCGGTGCTGATGCAGCAGGGTCTGTAGACGGGCTTCGAGCTCATCGTGTTCGCGGGTTCGCGCCTGCAGGCGCTGTTCATGTTTCAGGATCTCGGCGCGCCGGGTTGCAAGGCGGTCGCGCTCCTGTTCGTTCGTTTCCAGACGAGACTGCAACGTCTTCAGGCGTTTCATGTGTGCAAGTGTCTTGTTCTCCGACGCCTCTTTCTGCAGCTCAGCGGCGAGAGCATTGGGGTCTATGCCTCCCGAGAACAGGCGGGCCTTTACCGCCTGCATCCAGTCGCTGTTTTCGGAAACGTTCAGAGTTATATCTCCGGAGTCTATCGCGAGAAGCTCGCTGAACTCTTCGAGCGGGATGGACCCTTCCCGGTCCTGCGGCTCAACCCGGCACGCGCGGGCTTTGCCGTACCGGGTCTGCAGCGCGCGCGCCTGCGCGCTGTTACCCCGCGGCCGGCAGAGCGCGTCCATCAAGGCGTGGAACAGGGTCGTCTTGCCGCTTTCGTTGGGACCTAGGAACGCGGTGACCGGCCCAAGCTCGAAGCTCGCGTTGCGGTAGAGGCCGAACGAATCCAGATGCAGCTTCGTGATCATGTACGCCCCTCGACTCGCTGTTTGATCTTAATCAGCGCGCTCCGGCGTGCCTCCAACAGCAGCTCGCGTTGTTGCTCGGAGGCCGCGTGCTCCCAGCGCCGGTGCCAGTGCTCGAGGAAGCGTCGCGCGAGCGGGAGCGTGCTCACTCCGCTGAGGGTCTGCAGGCCCTCGGTGCTGATCACAAGCTTACGCACGCGTGATTCAAAACCCTGACGTATTGCGCGAACCAGTCGGGCGCTCTCGGCTTGAGTCTCAACCAGCCCGGTTGGAGCGAGTTCCAGCACGTCTGCAGGCCCCGGCCCCGGGTCATCACCGCCCCCCGGCGCGCCGGCCTCATGCGCACCGCCCCCCGGCGCGCCGGCCTCAAGCGCGCCGCCCCCCGGCGTGCCGGCCCCGATCGCTCCGGCTCCGAGTGCGCCGGGAATGCGGCCCTCGGCGAGGTGCGCCGTGAGGGTTTCGAGATCGATGCCTACCGGTAGCTCGAGATAGCGGTAGCGCCCGGCCGATTTGAGCGTCAGGACGGTGTTCCGTTGCAGCCGGCCGCCGTCGAACTCCAGCAGGCGTATCTGTCGCGGTCCGAGCTCGCCGCGGCGCCAGACGCGCGCCGAACCCGGGTAGCAGGCGGTGCAGCCGTCGAACTCGTCGCTGTGCGGCGTATGGATGTGGCCGAGTGCTGCGTACGACGCGCCGAAACGCCTGAACAGGTCCTGATCTATTGCAGCGGTGTCGGTTTCGTTTTCGTCCAGCCCCGAGAACCACATCCCGGCGAGGGTGCCGTGAATCATCACGATGCGCGCCGCGGAGCCCTCGCGCTGCTGTGCTTCTCTCTGTGCCAAATCCGGAACCTCCCAGGCGACGTAGTCGGCATAGCTTGATCGAAACGGGATCGCGATCAGATCGAGCCCGTGGAAGCTGCGATGGGCGAACGGGGCGGCAGTCAACCACTCGATTCGGCCGAGATCAAGCGCGGCGAGATCAGCGTCGTTGCGCTCCAGGTGTTCATGGTTTCCGGGGATTGCGACTGCGCGGCAGGTTTCCGGCAGAGAATCGGCACGCTTGCGGACCTCGGGGGCAAGCATCACCGCATCTGCATAGGAATCGAACACATCACCGGCGAACAACAGAAGATCTGCGGCGTGCTCACGGGCGAGAGCCAGAACTTCATCGAGAACGGACAGCGAGTACTGCAGCTCGGCACGCGACAGGTGCAGATCGGCGAGATGGATTACCCTACGCATAGCATTCAGACAGCCCCACTATACGGGATCATCCGCCGCAGGACAAGAACCGCGACGCGCTTGAGCATTCGCGAGAGTTGTCCGAAAATTTGAAATAGCGGGCGGAATTCATTAGAGTAGGGTAGAGAGGAGGTGTTGGACATGAACATCGCTGAAGCTTCAACCAACCTTTCCCAGATGCAGGTTCAACAGGAAGCCGGTACTCGTCTGCTGAGAATGGGCATGGATAATGCCGAGATGCAGGCGGAAGCCGTGAACCGCATGGCGGAAACCTCCCCGCAGGCCGGGGAGCAGGTGCAACAGCAACAGCAGA
>PUNW01000267.1 GCA_003552665.1 Spirochaetaceae bacterium
AAGAGCGCCGGGTCACGGTGCGCGCCGAGCTGTATCTCTCGCGGACCGGTTCTGAGCTCGGCAGCGTTCACTCCCAGCGCGAAGGAACCGCCCGGGTGCGCTCCGCGCTGGCTCGCGTAGCGGAAGGCATCGGGGACCGGGTGCCGCTGATCGGGCGCCTGGTTGAGCGTGATGCGGGACGCGGCATCGTCAGTCTCGGGCGGCTGGACGGCCTCGAGGAGGATGACGAGCTCGTGATCGTGCGACGGGCCGCGGTCATTCCGCGGTCTGGCGACGGGGGGTATCTGTACGATCGTGACGACCAGGTCGGCACTTTCAGGATTACGGCAATCGATGATGTCATTGCCGAGGGCGAAGTCAGGCGCGAGGATTTCGTCGACACCATCAGCGTGGGCGACACGGTTGTCCATCAGGAAGACCTGGTAGCGGCCTCCGAAACGGTGCGAATGTTCCCTCCCCTGTACAGCCGAATCCGTTCGATACAGTAATATCGATAGTAATTAAGAAAAAAGTGGCTTGTAACTACTCGCAAGAATTGACACTGCCGCCCGTTCTTTTGTATCGTAGGCTGCCTAGGCTAATACCAAGCAAAGAGTTACGAGGAGGACGCGATGAAGCTAGCCATTAATGGGTTCGGACGTATCGGTCGCTGTGTATTCAGAATCGCTCTGCAGGAAGGTATTGATGTCGTTGGTGTCAACGACCTGACAGATAATGCCACTCTTGCTCATCTGTTGAAGTATGACTCAACTCAGGGTCGTTTCCCCGGCAAGGTCGAGCATGACGATCAGCACCTGATCGTCGACGGCAAAAAGTATCGGGTCTCGGCCGAGAAGAACCCGGCGGAGATTCCGTGGGGTGAGGCGCCGGATGTCGTGGTTGAATCCACCGGGGTCTTTCGCTCCAAAGAGAGCTCCAAAGGCGGTTACGGTGATCACCTCACCAACAGCAAGTACCCGGCCAAGAAGGTTATCCTTACGGTGCCGGCCAAGGACGAGATCGACAACATGATCGTTCTCGGTGTCAATGATGATGCGCTGCGCCCCGAGGACGTCTGCGTCTCGAACGCCTCCTGCACCACCAACTGTTTGGCGCCGGTTGTCAAAGTTCTGCACGACACCTTCGGAATCGAAAACGGGTTCATGACCACGATTCACTCCTACACCAACGATCAGGCCATCCTGGATATGCCGCATTCCGACCTGCGCCGGGCGCGGGCGTGTGCGGTCAATCAGATCCCCACATCCACCGGAGCGGCCAAGTCGGTCGGCAAGGTGCTGCCGGAACTGAAGGGTAAGCTCGACGGCATTGCGGTTCGCGTTCCCACGCCGACCGGCTCGCTCGTCGATCTCGTGGCTGATCTCAAAAAGCCCGCAACCAAGGAAGAAATCAATGCGGCAATGAAGGCCGCGGCCGAAGGGCCGATGAAGGGTATTCTCGAGTACACCGAGGATCCGATTGTTTCGGTGGACGTCATCCAAAACCCGGCATCGTCGATTTTTGATGCGCTGAGCACGATGGTGATCGGGACCAAGGTCAAGGTGCTTGCCTGGTACGATAACGAATGGGGTTACTCCTATCGCGTTGTCGATCTTGCCAAGAAGTTGGTCTGAGCAAACGCAGTAATGAACCCAAGGAGCGCAGTATGGCGGTAAGAAGTATCACGGACGCGGATGTACGCGGCAAAAAGGTTCTGGTGCGCGTGGATTTCAACGTTCCGTTGAAAGACGGAAGGGTCACCGACGATACGCGTATCAAGGCGGCGCTGCCCACGATCGAGCACCTGCTGAAGAACAACGCAGCTGCGGTGATCCTGATGAGTCATCTTGGGCGCCCGAAAGGCCAGCGCGCTCCCGAGTTCAGTCTTAAACCGACCGCCGAGCGGCTCTCGGAGCTGTTCGGGCGGACGGTCAAGATGGCGCCCGACACGGTCGGGCCTGAGGTCGAAAAGCTGGTCTCCGAGCTCGGTGAGGGCGAGTTGCTGATGCTGGAAAACGTGCGCTTCTACAAGGAAGAGACCGATAACGATGCGGAGTTTTCCAGGAAGCTCGCGGCTTTAGCCGATCTCTATGTCAATGACGCATTCGGCTCGGCACATCGGGCGCATGCCTCAACCGAGGGAGTGGCGCATCATCTGCCCTCCTACGCCGGCTTCCTGATCGAAAAAGAAGTGAGGTTCTTCGAGCCGGTACTGACCAATCCTCAGCAACCGATGGTCGCGATTATCGGCGGGGCGAAAGTATCCTCCAAGATCGGAGTGCTCGAAAGTCTCTTGCCGAACTGTAAGACCTTGATCATCGGCGGCGGAATGGCGTATACCTTTTTGAAAGCACAGGGGCACGAGATCGGGAACTCGATGCTCGAGGAAGAGTACCTGGAGACGGCTAACTCGTTGCTGGCGGCGGCTGAACAGAAAGGCGTGGATATTGTGCTGCCGGTAGACCATGTGGCAGCCTCGGAGTTCGCGGAGAACGCAACGCCTGAGGCGGTGGATGCGGTCGATATTCCAGCCGGCAAGCTGGGTATGGACATCGGCCCGAAAACGGTCGCCAGGATCAGAGAGGTCGTGGCAAACGCCAAGACCGTGGTGTGGAACGGCCCGATGGGGGTTTTTGAGTTCGACCCCTTTGCCGCCGGCACGCTTGAAATCGCCAAAGCCGTTGCGGAGTGCTCCGGAACCACCATCGTCGGCGGCGGTGATTCGGTTGCGGCAGCGAACAAGTTCGAGCTCGCCGACCGGATGGATCATGTTTCCACCGGTGGTGGCGCCTCGCTGGAGTTTCTCGAGGGTCGGACGCTGCCTGGGATTGCCGCACTGCAGGACTGACTGGAACGGAAGTCCCGGTTTGCAACCTCTGTGCGAGGCTCACAGTCAATACAAGGGGATTGGTTTTGCGAAGATCATTCATTGCCGGAAACTGGAAGATGCATTACACCTCCGCCGAGGCGATGGCCTTGGCGGAGGCTTTGGTGGGAGAGCTGAAAGACTCTCCGCACAGGCTGATGATTGCGCCGCCGTTCACCGCGCTGTCTGCGGTACAAGGCGTCGTGCGCAACAGTAACGTCATGCTCGGAGCTCAGAACATGGCGCCCGCCGAGAGCGGAGCGCACACCGGAGAGGTCTCGGTGGTCATGCTGAAGGACCTCGGAGTCGAGGTTGTGATCCTCGGGCATTCGGAGCGCCGGCACGTGTACGGCGAAACCAATGAGCTCGTCAACAGGAAGGTCAAGCTCGCGCTGCAGCACGGTCTGGAGACGATCGTCTGCGTCGGCGAGACGCTCGAAGAACGAGAAGGCGGCAAAGCTGAGGCGGTGACCGAGGATCAGTTGTTCGGTTCGCTTGCAAACGTCTCGAAGGAAGAGCTCGCCAAGGTGACGGTCGCGTATGAGCCGGTCTGGGCGATCGGCACCGGTAAAACCGCCACCCCTGATGACGCTGATGCGATGCACGCCTTCATCCGGCGCAGAATCGGCGAGGCGTACGGTCAGGATCTGGCTGAGTCGCTGGTGATTCAGTACGGCGGGTCGGTGAAGCCCGACAACGTGAAGGACCTGATGGCCAGAGAGAATATCGATGGTGCTCTCGTGGGAGGCGCGTCACTGAAAACCGAGACGTTTCTGCCGATTGCACAGTACGAGAAAGCCTGATATTCTAGGGTGTATCTATGGAATTACTTAGCTTTCTGTTACTCGCAGTGTTCGTCATAAGCGCGCTCCTGCTCATCGTAATCGTTATGATGCAGGACGAGGGCGGCGAAGGCCTCGGCGGCATCTTCGGCGGGGGCGGCTCCGGGTCCCAGGTCGGCAACCGCTCCGGCAATATTCTCACCAAGACCACCTCTGTCTTGGGGGCCATATTTTTTCTCAGCGCGTTCGGTGTCGCCTGGCTCAACCGCACCCCTGAAGAGGGCGATGTCGAGGCCGCAGCCCGTCGGCTCGAAGGTGGGGCCGGCGTCGAGTGGTGGCTGGAAGACGAAGAGGACCTCGATTTCGAGGATCAGCCGTTCCAATTCGAGGATGAACCCCTGGACGAGGAGATCGAAGAACTGGAAGACGAGCTCTTCATGCCTGACGAAGAGGCTGTCGAGTAACCACTACGGCGTTTGGTGGTCGTCCGGCGCCGGCGCGACGGCCCGTTTGAGGATGCGAGGATGGTACGTGCCGCGGTTGTGTTTTATCCGAACGGGAGTCGCGAGAAGCTCATGGCGGTCGCCAAGGCGCTTGCAAAGGGCATCGAAGCGCAGGGGCATCAGGTCGACGTTATCGACGGGTCGCGCGACGTGCATACCAAGCTTACCGCGTATCAGTACATCGCGGTGGGGTCCGAGCCTGCGTCCCTGATCAGCGGCAAGATCAACCCTCACCTGGGGCGGTTCCTGGCGCAGGCCGGAATGGTGGGCGGCAAGCGAAGCTTCGGCTTTGTGCTCAAGAAGGGCTTCAACAGCAATCGGGCGTTGCGAAACCTGATGAAGGTGATGGAGTCGGAGGGAATGTTTCTGCGGTTTTCTGAGGTACTGAGCTCCCCCGAAGACGCTGAAGAGATAGGGAAACGACTGCTAATCGAGCAAAATTCCTAGATAAGCACCTTGCAGGATTGACGGCTTTCTGAGGCATCGATACCTTTCAACTGAAGCGCATGGCAACGTACTACGAGCTCCTGGGCGTATCATCCGGTGCGTCACACACTGAAATCAAGCAGGCGTTTCGCAGGCGAGCGAAAGAGTTTCACCCGGATTTGGTGCACGACCGGGCTGATGCGCTGCAACGCATGCAGCAGCTTGTTGCCGCCTACAAGACGCTGATCGATGAGCAGGAACGCGCGCAGTACGACCGGCTGAACAAAGTCGTTGCGGACGAAGAGTCGTTCGACTACCGCGAGTTTCTGCGCCGGCGCCGCAATGATCCGGAGAGCCAGTCTAAGCTCATATTCTTTGATTTGCTGCATGACAATGAGAGCGACGCCGTCGCGCTCTATGAAGCTCTCCTGGGCGAGGGCTGGTTCGATCTTTCAGCTCATCTGGACCGCGAAGACTTCATGGACTGTGCGTTTCTCCTTGCCGAGGAGTACGAACAGCGGCAACAGTTCACCCGATCGTATCGCCTGCTGATGAAGATAGTAGCGCTTGAGATCGAGCGCCCGTACTTTCGGCACTTCTTTGCTGAAGTAACCGATCGGCTCAGGTCTATAGTGTGCACCAAAATGCCCGGCAAGGTGGAGTCGAACCAAATTCTGGGGTATCTTGAAGAATTGATAGCGCTTAATTTGTCACGTCAGGATACGGCGCAGTACCTCAAGAAGGCAGCTGAGCTCTACTTGGCCGAACAACGAGCGGGGGTGGCGCTCCGGTACCTAAACCGCGGTCTGCAACTAGACCATCGTCTTGGCGGAGCGAAACGATTACGAGAAAAGATAGACGCCGGGCTGCAGCAGCAGGCATAGACCAATGACGGCGTCGAGGAGTGCGAAAAGCATGATACGGAACCGAGTTGTGCGCTGTCTTACCGCAATCGGTGTAGTGGTAGGCATGTTCATGACTGGTCAGGCGGAGGCTCAGGTTCTCGATAAACCCGTGGCGGTGGTTCGGTTTGAAAGCACCGTCAATATCGGGCAACGGGAGCTGAGGCGCCAGGTTGAGTTCATCGAGGAACAGATTCGGCAGCCGTTGACCAGGCAACATAGAAAAGAGGTCCTGGAGGCGAAGATCGCTGAAATACTGATTCTCCAGGCCGCGGAGCGTGACGGCATCGAGGTCTCCCGCGGCGAGTTGCAGCAGGGGATCGATCAGCAACGGCGCAGCGTGAATCGGCAACTTAACGAGGAACAGTTCCGCCGGCTCATCGAGCGCGAGATGGATATGGAGTGGGATGAGTACGTGGAAGAGGTTCGGCAACGGCTGATTCAGGAACGGTATGTGCTTGAGAGTCGTCGCGATCTGTTTGAGAACGTCGAAAGCCCGTCCGAACGCGAGATCCGCAGGGTGTACGAAGAGAACGCAAGTGAGTTCATGAATCCGGCTATGATCCGGTTCAATCACGTTTTTCTCGACACTCGCAATGCGGACGGCAGTACACGTGAAGCGCGCCGCGAAAAGGCTCACGAGCTGTGGAGTATGATAGAAAACGAGGAAAAGACCTTCGAAGAGCTGATGCGTGCGGCCGACGACGATACCACCTACAGCGCCGGAGACTTTGGGTATCTGCTGCGCGGCGAGTATCAGAACCTTTCGGTCCTCGGGCAGGATTTTATCGACGAGATGTTCGATCTGGACGAGGGCGATATTCACGGCGTGGTCGAGTCGAATGCGGGCTATCATATCGTGCAGGTGCGTGACCGGCGCCGGGCGCGCGTGCTTGATCTCGATGATCCGCTGTTCCCGGGTCAGAACGTAACAGTGAGAAACCAGATCGAGAATTATCTGATGATGGAGCGCCAGCAGGATCTCTTTCAGCGCGCGCTTCAGGAGGTTGTCGAGGAGCTGCGCGCCGAGGCGGATATTACCCTACACGAAGACAACCTGGATTGGTAAGTACGGGCATCCGAATGGGGGCGAGACGGCGGGGCCGGATTCTGGCGATACAGGCGATGTATGCCTGGGATATCAACAAACAGCCGATCGAGGATCTTTGCCGTTTTGACTGGATAGATCCTGACGAAAGGCCGAGGCTCGAAGATGCCATCACATTCGGTCGCCTATTGCTTACCGGAGCTCTGCAGGAGCTCGAGCAGATCGACGAGCTGATTCGGCGACAGCTCGAGCACTGGGATTTCTCGCGCGTGTCACGGGTAGAGCTGGCGATCCTGCGCGTAAGCGTCTACGCACTTCGCTTTCAAACCGACGTTCCGCCGCGCGTTGTCATCGACGAGGCAATCGACATTGCCAAACGGTACAGCAGCGACGAGTCGTATCGATTCATAAACGGAGTCCTGGATGCGATTCATAAGTGCGGTCAGGCGCAATAGGAAGCTACAACTTGCTTTTGCGTTGTCCGCGCTTGCGCTCGCAGCGGCGGCGGTGATCTTGGTACACGATTACGTCGAGCGGCGGCGCTATCATCACAATTTCCTGCACCATATTGAAACCACCGACCGGCTGCTCGCCGAGGATCTCCCGGAGCAGGCTGAAAGCAGACTGAAGCGGGCAGCGGAGTTTGCGCGCGGCGAACAGGCGTGGATGCGGGTTCTGAAGCGCGCCTACCGCATCGAGGAAAGCCGCGGTACCGCCGGGACGATGTTGGCGCTCGCCCGTCTGGCTACCGAAGCGGAGCCGAGAGTGCAAGCGCTGGAAGCTGTTGCGGTGCAGGCTGCGGTGCGGGCAGGTGCTTACCAGGAAGCGGCGGAACGCGCGCAGACTCACCTGCACGCTGAGGAGCACGCTTCGGTCAGGGCAGAAGCGGTTATTGCCGCCGGCGCCTACCCGTCTGAGCCCTCACCGGACGAGCTCGAGGCGATGCACCCTCTCGTCCGGCTGGTGGTCGACGCGACGCCTGAGCGCCACCTGCGCGCTTATGATCTAACCACCGATCCGCGGTTCGCGGTCAATGCTGCGCTTCTATACCTGAGCGCCGATCGCGCTGAACAGGCGCAAGCAGTGCTCGAAGGTATTGCGGTTCCCGATGAGGCGGGCATCGTGGGCGCGCTCGTCGCCTACGAGCTCGGCGAGTATCAGGAAGCGCGCAGCCGGCTGCGGCGGTTACCAGGCGAGGCGGCGGTGGAAACTCCGGCGTTGCTTCTGCACGCGGAGCTGGAGCTACGCACCGGCCGGCTCGAGGAAGCCCGGCGGGTGTATCGTGAGCTACAGACCGCGGATCCGGACCACTCGGCGGCAGCGTGGTATAACTATGCGGCTTTGATCGATGACCGCTCGGCGCGGCGTGAAGTTCTCGCGGATGCGTTGCAGCGGTTCCCACAGGACCTGAGACTGGTAAACGCATACGTCGAGGCCGGCGGAGACGAAGAGGCGGTGCTCGGCGGCCTCGAACCGGCGTACCGGGCATTATTCCGTTTCCAGGCCGCCGAGAGCGAGAGCTCGAGCGGCGCCCGCGCGGTGTCACGCCTCTGGGACCTGCACAATGAGTACCCTCGGAACGAGGAGATTGCCGCGGCTCTGGCGCGCAGGCTTGCCGCGGTGCGCGACCGCTCGGGCCTGGAGCGAGTCATCGGCCGTTTCGCGGATGCCCGCGTGGACGGTGATTCGGCGAGCTACTGGGCAGCTCAGTACGCCGGGGTGTTGGCACACGGTCGCGGGGACAGAACCGCGGCAGCCGAAGCCTTTGAGTCCGGGTTTGCTCCGCGGCGACTGTGGCAGAGCGCCCACAACCGCGCGATCATCGCAGTGCTGGACCGGGACGCCGCGGGAGTCGCCGAGGCGCTTGCTCCGGCGCTGTCCGCTCTGGAAGGGATCCCGGGCCATGGTCCCGAACGCGGTCGGCTGCTGCATCTGCGGGCGATGGGGGCGTACCTGGCCGGCGATGCTGCACGTGCGCGCGAGTTCGCACTCGAAGGGGTAGCTGAGGACCGCGACAATTTCGAGTTGCGCCGGTTTCTACGAAACCTTGAAACTGCGATGCAATAGTGGTAGGCTGCCGCAACTTCTATGATCAAACTCAAGAATGGTAAACAGATTGACGGCATTCGCTCGGCCGGGAGTGTTTTGTCCAGGATTCTGGCGGAGTTGAAAGCTCAGGTGGCCCCAGGGGTGAGGACTGCGGATCTGGACGCCACTGCGCGCGAGCTCATCGGTAGGCTCGGCGGCAGAGCAGCGTTTCTGGGCTACATGGGGTTTCCGGCTGCGATCTGCACTTCGGTCAACGAAGCGGTTATTCATGGGATCCCGAACGGACGAAAGCTCCGCAGTGGCGATATTGTTTCAATCGATTGCGGAATAGAACTGGGCGGGTTCTATGCTGACGCCGCAGTTACCGTTCCGGTGGGAACCGTCGCCCCCGATATCGAACAGCTCCTGCAGGTCACTCACGAGAGCCTGTACCTCGGAATCGAACAGGCCCGGGTTGGCAACCGTGTGAACGACATTTCGCGGGCAATTTATCGGTGTATTAAAAGCCGCGGCTATGGGGTGGTGCGCCCGTACTGCGGGCACGGTGTCGGTTTAGCGATTCACGAAGATCCGCAGATCCCGAACTATGTCGGCAGTGGCAAAAATCCGCGTCTAAAACCCGGTATGGTGGTGGCTATCGAGCCGATGGTGAACCTCGGCGGAGATGACGTGGTCCTGCTTGACGACGACTGGACAGTCGTGAGCAGCGACCGTACCGTTTCGGCGCATTACGAGCACACGGTGGCAATTCTCGAAAGCGGACCTGAAATCCTGACCCCATGGGAATAAAAATTGGGTATACTTGAAGCAGCAGGGGGACACCCATTGGGGAGGTTGGTACACAAATGTCGCTGACAAAGAGACTGCATTCACGCCGGTTATTTCTCGTGAACCTGGTGTTTATCGGGATCATTCTCGGTTTCGTGATGTCCGGCATTCTGTTCGCGTGTGCGACGAATGTGCAGTCCGGCGACGCGGTGCGGGCCGAAGAGGTCGCGCGGCCGCCGTTGACGGATGTCGATCCGCGTGCCGGTTCGTTTCGGGGCATAGCAGAGGCGGTGCTACCGAGTGTGGTACAGCTGACGGTACAGGAGGTGCGCTCGGTAAGCGGGCCGCAGGGCGAAAGGCCCTGGTTCGACTTCTTCTTCCGTTCTCCCGACAACGGGGATCGCGAGTTCCGTACCCAGGGGCTGGGCTCGGGTGTCATCGTACGCCGTGAAGGCTCTACGTATTACGTTCTTACCAACGATCATGTGATTAGCGACGGCGATCAGATTTCGGTGCTCCTGTACGACGAGCAGGAGTTCGACGGCGAAGTGGTTGGTACCGACAGTCGCCGCGACCTAGCGCTGGTTTCGTTCGAGGCAGATATCGATATTCCCGTCGCTGTGCTCGGCGATTCAGATGATCTGTACGTCGGCGACTGGGTGCTCGCGGTCGGGAGTCCGTTCGGCTTTCAGTCAACCGTCACGGCCGGCATCGTCAGCGCGCTGGGCCGGCGCGGGGGGCCGGCGGGAAACATCAGCGATTTCATCCAGACCGATGCCGCGATCAACCAGGGGAACTCCGGCGGGGCGCTTGTGAATCTGCGCGGCGAAGTGGTCGGCATCAACACCTGGATCACATCGCAGACCGGCGGAAGCGTGGGGTTAGGGTTTTCGATTCCGATCAACAACGCCAAGCGCGCGATCGATGACTTTATAGAAACCGGCGGGGTTCGCTATGGCTGGCTGGGTGTCAGCATCCGGCGGGTTGCGCCGGAGGTGGCGACCGATCTGGGGCTTGAGAGCCGTCGCGGCGCCATCGTCCACCACGTGTTCCGCGATTCGCCGGCCGAGGAAGGCGGCATTTTGCCGGGGGATTTCATCACCGCGATCAACGGTTCAGCCGTGAACGACTCAGACGAGCTCATCGCACGCGTGGGTGACCTGGTCATCGGCGAGCGGGCCGAGTTTCGCCTGATTCGTGACGGCCGGGAGCGCGAGATCACGGTCGTAATCGCCGCCCGCTCCGACGAACGTTCGATCGCCGATCAAAACCGCAACCTGTGGCCCGGCCTGAGCGTGTTTCCCCTGGATGAGTCGATGCGCGGCGAGATGGGGGTGGATTCCGTGGATCACGGCGTGGTGATCAGCAACGTCGAGTCACGCACCCCGGCGGCGCGGGCGGGGTTTCGGGTCGGTGACTTCATTACCGAGATCAACGAGCGGAGAATAGACTCGGTGAAGAGCTTCTACCGCGAGCTGAACGATCTCAACGCCGAGACCCTGACGATGAGTATCATCCGTGGCGAGGACACCCTTGAGATCGATCTGCGCAGATAGTACAGTTGTGGACAAGGGAAGGGAAGCGACATGACGAAAGAGTTTACCGACTACAACACCGTGCGCGACAATGGGTTGAAACTCGCCTATCGAATTCACCGCGACGGTTTCACACCGGACGTCATCTACGTCAGTCTGCGCGGCGGGGCCTATATGGGCAACGTCATCAGTGAGTATTTCAAAATGGTGCGCCGCGGTGAACGGCCGGTCTTCTACGCCGCGGTGGTAGCGCGCTCGTACACCGACGTGCATACGCGCGACCGCGTGATGGTTGACGGCTGGACCTACAGCCCTGAGTATCTGCGCGCCGGCGACAGGGTGCTGCTGGTTGATGACATCTTCGACTCGGGTAAGACCATAAACCATCTGGCCGAGATCATTGTCGACAAGGGAATCCCGCGCCACGACGTGAAGATCGCCGTCCATGATTACAAGATTCGCGAGTACGCCGAAGAGCAACCGATGGTGCATCCCGACTACTACTGCCGCAAGCATGTGATCGACAAGCCTGAGAACGACAACTGGATCCATTACCTCAGCCACGAGCTTGTGGGGCTCAGCGACAGCGAGATCGAGGCGTACTACCCTGATGATCCTGAGCTGCAGGGTATTCTCAAGCACATGCTGCACTACAACGGCTCGCCGACCGTTCAGCATTGAGCAACACTCGCGCTTCGTCCCCGTTGACGCCTGATTACTGGGACCGTGCCTGGGCCGCGCACCGCGATGCATCCGGGTTCTATCGTAAGACGTCCGAAGTACGAGCGGGCGCAGCGCGCTCGGACACAACTCGTTCGGATACAACCAAAGAGTTTTGGAACGAGAGGGCGCGCCAGTTCTCGCGCAACACCACCGGCGAAGCGGGGGCGGGCAGGGTTGAAATTGTGTTCGATTGGCTCGAGCGCCGCGGGGTCGTCCCCGGAGAGGGGCGGGTTCTGGATCTCGGGAGTGGCCCAGGATCGTTTGCCGTTCCCTTCGCTGAGGCCGGGGCTGCGGTCACGGCGCTGGACTCCTCGCCCGAGATGATCCGCCTTCTTCATGACAACATGGCCGCTGCCGGCGTCGGCAGCTACGGCGCAGTCGAACAGCGGTGGGAGGATCTCGATATCGACTCACTGGGCTGGCGCGGCGCGTTCGACCTGGTGTTCATATCGATGTGCCCGGCGGTCGGGAACCGGGAGATGCTCGAGAAGGCGCTCGCCTGTTCCCGTGGGGCTGTGTATATCGTCGTATTCGCCGGGAAGCGCGAAAGTGAGGCGTATAGTGCCCTCTGGGAGCAGCTTTGCCCGGGAACACCGCCGCCGGGGGTTCCGGACGACGCGTTCTATCTCGGCAATCTGCTTTACACGCTGCACTGCGACTTCGAGAGCTCAATCTACAGCTGGAGCTACACTACCGAGCTAACCGCGGAGGAGGCGCGCGCGTTTTTCACAACCGGCCTCAGGCGCCGCGCTCCGGAACTGGACGGCGACTCAATCGACCGTG
>PUNW01000272.1 GCA_003552665.1 Spirochaetaceae bacterium
AGCGCGTAGCCGAGCCCCATCGCGACCCCGCCTTCGATCTGTCCGTGGACATTCTGCCGGTGAATAGCGGTACCGGCATCGGCGGCTGCGATCACCCGTTCAACTCTGACCTTTCCGCTCTCGGGATGAACGGCAAGCACCACCAGGCTCGAGGTGTAGCAGAACGCAAAGTGGATCTCGGCATCGGCGGCGGGGCCGTCTGCGGCTGCGAGCGGACCGGTAGCCGGCGGGGTGTAGGTGACGCGCTCGCTCAACCGTGCGGGTTCCTCCACGCCGGCGCCCTGCGGCCCGCGGGGATCGGCTTCAACCTCGAGGCGTGCGGCAAGCTTCTCGGCGGCAAGGCGCACCGCGTTTCCGGTTACGAAGGTTTGCCGGCTGGCGGTGGTCATGCCGCCGTCCGGGCACTCGGCGGTGTCGCTCGAAAGCACCCGCACCCGTTCGTAGCGCGTCCCGAAGGCGCGCGCCGCGATCTGGGCCATGATTGTGTCCGATCCTTGTCCCATATCGGTAGCACCGACGCGCACCAATAGATCGCCGTCCGGGAGTAGCTCAACCTCGGCCGCGGCGCTGTCGGGGAGCCCCTTGCCGAGACCCACGTTTTTGTAGGAACTTGCGACTCCGACCGCGCGCCGCCACCCCGGCTCGAGCGGAGCCGTCATCAGGGTTTGCTCTTCCTCGGCGAACGCCCGCTCCACGGCGTCCAGGGTGTCGAGATATCCGGTTCCCTCGGCGACGATCCGCTGGCCGGTGATAGTGCGGCTTCCGGCCTTTAGACCGTTCAGTCGTCGTAGTGCAATCGGGTCCATCTTCAATCGCCGGGCGATCTTGTCCATCTGGCGCTCTGAGGCGAACGCAACCTGCGTGCTGCCGAAGCCGCGAAACGCACCGCCGGGGTTCGTGGTGGTGTAGACGCCGTAGCTCTCGACCGCGACGTTCGGAATGGCGTACGGACCGGCGGCGCAGACGGCGGTGCGGAACACGACCGGCTTTGTGAGCGAGAGATAGGCGCCGGCGTCGCAGACGGTGTGGGAACGGAAGCCGATGATCGTGCCGTCGCTTCGGACCGCGTGACTCATTTTTATGACCGCCGCGTGGCGCTTGGTGCTGATCCGGATCGACTCTTCACGCGTGAGCGCGATCTTGACCGGGCGCCCGGTCTTCAGTGCGGCGAGTGCGGCCTGAATGTGAACCGTGGGCTCCTCCTTGCCGCCGAACGCCCCGCCGGGCATCGTCTGCACCACCCGCACCACCGCCGGGTCCAGCGCGAGCGATGCCGCGATCATCTCGCGATAGGCCGGCGCTCCCTGGGTGGCGGCGTACACCGTAACGGCGAAGCCGCCCTCGTTGGGTACCGCCAGGCAGGCTTCCGGCTCGAGGTAGGCGTGCTCAACCGCCGGAACCGAGTACTCGCCCTCAACCACCAGATCAGCCTCGGCGAACGCCGCATCAGGGTCGCCGCGGGTAAAGGCTACCTGCTCGGCGATGTTGCCTTCGGGATGCAGCGCCGGCGCGTCCGGCTCCATGTTGGCGAGCGGGTCGCGCTGAGGCGGCAGTACGCGATAGCCGACGGTGAGCTTCGCCGCGGCGCTGCGCGCACCTTCGGCGCTGTCGGCAACCACGCAGGCGATGACGTCGCCCAGGTAACGGGCCCGATCACTGACGAAAACCGGTTGATGCGCAAGCTGCAGCCCGAACCCGTTGCGTCCGGGAAGGTTCGCCGCGGTCAGCACCACCGCTACCTCCTGCTCGGCGCGGCACGCCGTGCTGTCGATCTCGAGCAGCTCGGCATGGCTGTGATCGGAAAACACGAGCACGGCGTGCAGCATGCCCGGGCGGTGCAGATCGTCGGCGTAGCGCAGCCCGCCGGTGACCTTTTCCCGGCCCTCGAGACGCACAACCGGAGCGCTCTGCGGGGGTTTGAGCGCCTCAGGGTCACCAGCGAGAGCGCGCGCCGCGCGCCGCACGCCGTCGACGATTGCCGCGTAGCCGGTGCAGCGGCAGATGTTCGGCCGCAGCGCGCCCCGGATCTCCGTCTCGCTCGGGTGCGGATTGCCCTCGAGCAGCGCTTTCGTCGCCATGAGCACGCCGGGGGTGCAGAAGCCGCACTGCACCGCGCCGGCGGCGAGGAATGCCTGCTGTATGGGGTGCAGAATCTCGGCCTCCGCGAGGGCTTCCACAGTCTCTACCGCGCTTCCTTCCAGATCGGCGATCTTCACCCTGCAGGCCCGTCGCGCGGCCCCGTCCACCAGCAGCGTGCAGCTCCCGCACTGGCCAACCGCGCACCCGTTCTTGGTGCCGGTAAGCTCGAGCTCATCGCGCAGGAATGCAAGCAGCGTGCGCGGATCGTTGCGGTCGGCCTCGACGCGCCTGCCGTTAACGGTGACGGTAATCAGATCGGTCATACGGTCTCCTACAGTTCGGCGGTGCTATGGAGCACTGAGGGCGTACGGCAGCGCGGCGTAAAATGCGGTTGCCGGCGCCAGATCGGAAAGCCGAATGCACTCATTCGGGGCGTGCGCCTGATCTTCGTCACCCGGGCCCAATCCGATGCACGGGACCTCATGATACCCGGCGATAGCCACGCCGTTGGTTGAGAATGTCCATTTGTCGACGCGCGGCGGTTGGCCGTAGAGCGCCGTGAAGGCCTGCACGCCGGCCTGCACCA
>PUNW01000403.1 GCA_003552665.1 Spirochaetaceae bacterium
CAGTACTGCTACTACACCCAGTACGCGATGCCGGTTGTGGTCCAAAGCGGCGCCGGCTGGAGCCGCGAACGAGTCATAGCACCGGTGATCTCGGCCGACGGAGGACGGCGTACACTGATTAGCGAGCTGTACCAGGCCGTGCAACCTGCCGGCTCGGGCGAGCTGAAGCGTTCAGAGGTGGCGGCGGCCTACCGCGAAGCCCGACGGTGGTACTCGCATCGGCGCGCCGAGTTGCGGCGCGTTTACCGCGGTTTCGGTCTTCCCGAGAAGGACGAAGTGCGGGTTGTGCTGCTCGGCCGTCCTTACACGGTCCTGAATCCGGCCCTGAGTAAGCGCATCCCGGCCCTGTTCGGCGAACATGGCGTGAAGGCCGTTTTTCAGGACATGCTGCCGGTTAGCAGAGCTGCAAGGCGCAGCATCGGTGGAGTGCTCGACGCCGTCCACTGGCATTACGCGGTGCAGGCGCTCACGGCGGCGGCCTCGGCGGCGGAGACGGAAGGGCTGTATCCGGTCTTCGTGACATCGTTTAAGTGTTCGCCGGACTCGTTCGTGATCGAGTACTTCAAACGGATCATGGAGCGGGCCGGCAAGCCGTACGTCGTGTTGCAGCTCGACGAGCACAGCTCGAGCGTCGGATACGAGACGCGGATCGAAGCCGCCGTTCGGGCGTTCCGCAATCACCGCGCCGAGGAACAGGCGCGCCCGCAGGAGCCCGGGGCGAGGCTCCGCGCGATTCGCAGTGTTCCCACGGAACTCGGCAGTGCAGCGGATCTTCGCGCATTGCTTCGCAAGCAGCAGGACCGCGATGAAAGAGGGCGGGCACCGGTGAACCCGAAGCTCTCGCGCCGCCTGCGGAACAACACGGTTCTGTTTCCGAGCTGGGATCCGATCACCTGCCGGCTGCTGGTAGCAAACCTTCGGAGGGCAGGGTACGACGCGCGGTTGCTTCCCGAGACAGAGCACACAATCCGGGCGGCGATGCGGCACAACACCGGCCAATGTCTGCCGGTTAACATCATCGCCGAGGAGTTCATGCGCTATATTCGCGAGAACAATCTCGACCCGTCTCGCACGGTCCTATGGATGGCCAACGCGGGGGTCGGCTGCAATATCCGCATGTTTCCCTACTTCATCAAGAGCATGCTCGAGCGTCACGGCGACGGGATGGAAGAGGCGGGAGTGTACACCGGTGACGTCTCTCATATCGAACTGTCGCCGGCTCTGGCGGTAAACGCATATTTCGCCTTTCTCGCCGGTGGCTTCGTGCGTCGCACCGCGTGTCGTGTCAGGCCGTACGAGCTAGAGGTCGGGGCGACCGAGCGCGCGGTGCAGGCTTCGATGGAGATCCTCGAAAACGCGTTCAGCGGAGGGGAGAGTGTGGAGCGCGCGCTGCATAAGGTGGCCGATGTGTTTGCCGCGGTACCGGTGAACGCCCACAGCGGACACAAGCCCAAGGTGGCGATAATCGGCGACCTGTATCTGCGCGACAACGAGATCATGAATCAGGACCTCATACAAGCCATCGAAGACGCGGGCGGCGAGGTAGTGACTACCCCGTACAATGAGTATGTGAAGATCGTGTCGCAGGCATACTTCGAGAGGATGCGCATAGAAAGACGCTACGGCTCGTACTTCGGGTATAGCGCGCTTCTGAGCATCATCGAAACGATCGAGCGGCGTTTGCTCGGCGCGCGATTCACAGCCCCGCATCCCTTCACCGACCAGCGTGAAATCGAACAGACGCTCGAGAAGTTTGCCGTGCGCATTGAACACACCGGCGAGACCCATGACAACCTCCTGAAGGTGATACACCTCGTGCGCGAGCACCCCGACCTCGCACTAATCGTACATGCCGGGCCGTCGTTCTGCTGTCCGAGCCTGATAACCGAGGCGCTCGCCGACCGCATCCGCGACGTCACCGGCGTACCGGTGGTCAGTCTAACCTATGACGGCACCGAAACCTACCAGAACGACAAGATCGCGCCGTACTTGAGCTTCGCCGCCGCCCGGGACCGCGTGGAGGGTGAGGAGCCCGAAGGTGACGGCTCGAGAGGTGACGGTTCGAGGCGCGACAGCGCTATCGGTGATGGTGCAGGATATGACGAGGCAGGAGGTGTCGGGGCGGCGACCGGCGGGTTGCGGGGTGGCGGTCAGGAGCGGCAGTCCAATCGTCATGACCAGGAACATGACCGCTCCGAAGCGCAGCCCCTCTCGCACCCAAAATACCGAGTGCACGGTAACCGAGTCCGGGTCAAACTCGGCGAACCTCGCAGGCTGACGCGCTAACCAGCGCCGGCGTGCTGCGCCCGCGAACCAGCCCCACACCGGAAAGGTAATCGCGAGCAGCAGACCCGCAAGCGCGTTGCGCAGGCACGGAATTATCTCTCCGCAGCTCGGGCAGTATAGGCCGAACCAGTTCGCGAAGCCGTTGCGGCCGCTCCAAAGGCGCCCATCGTGCAACGCATCGCAGGTTGGACACGGGACGAGTTGTCGCTCAGCCGTCGGCTTCGTACTGTGCCTGTCGATCAGGATTAGTTTCGGAACGCGCTGGCCCAACACCAACTCGTTGAATGCCGTCCCCGGGTTGATGACCCAGTGAAGCGCGTCCCATCGTTTCCAGGTCCTTAGCTCGTATCTTC
>PUNW01000053.1 GCA_003552665.1 Spirochaetaceae bacterium
ATTCGAAGTCTTGGTCTGGAACAGCATCATTGTTTGAATCAACTTCTATTTCGTATGGGATGTCGTAGCTCCAGTAGGTCTGATTTTCAGGCTGTACAATGTTTATTTCTGGCGGCGTATCCTCCAAAAAGTAATTCAACTCCTCAACCGTTGAATCCCCCTCAGTATCAGTCACTGTAAAAGTTGCGTCAAGTTGGCCTTCCTCCTCAGGCACAAAAACATCACTCCAACTGGTAGAATCACTATCACCGCTCACAGAACGAGTATCTGTGTAAACCTGTTCTCCATCGAACTCTAATTGGAGCTCCACTTCACTCAGTTCGGAAGCATTATCAGGATCAAACAACTCAGCACTATAAGAAACATTCCTATTAATTTGTGGAGGCTCAGGATCACTCGACACTGAATCAAACTCTGGAGGCTGATTAAAACCCAGCTTATGCACTTCTTCGTCACCACGAAAAGCTATATGTACATATCCACTGCTGTCAACCTTAATATCCTGTCCTCGAGATGCAACACCTGAGTAAGTCCAGACCTGCTCACCACTACTATCAATCTTACGAACCAATCCATCATCACCAAACCCTCCGTTATCTGCTACATAAGTATTTCCTTCACTGTCAACATCAACAGGATAAATTATACCTTCGTGTTCAGTGAAAGTCCAGACCTGCTCACCACTACTATCAACCTTGTGCAATCCGTCACCGCTAGTAGAATAACTATACCCCTCACTGTCAACCGCAACATCTCTAACCCTGCTTGAATGACCTGTATAACTCCAGACTTCATTTCCGCCACTATCAATTTTTATAACTTCCTCATAATCGCCTCCTACATACACATTTCCTTCACTGTCAACATCAATACCATTATTATCATCATCTGCAAAATATTCCCATACCACATTACGGCTACCATCCAACTTCTGAACCTGATTAAAATCCCCTGCTACATACACATAATCTTCACTATCGACAGCAAGACTTCTAATAGGTTGATTATATGTTTTTCTCCATAATTTTTCACCACTACTATCTATCTTATTCAGTTCATTATCTTGTCCACCTGAATAAACAGTCCCTTCACTGTCAACGGCTACATCTTCAATAGTGCTTGTGTGTTCGCTGTATGTCCATTCTTGTGTTCCATCTGGATTTATTTTATGCACTTCCTCATCATCGCTTCCGGAATAAACATTTCCTTCACTGTCAACATCAACACCAAACACCAAACTTGTATGTTCTGTGTATAACCATTCTTGTGTTCCTGCGTCTGGAGGGTTGAATAGTTCTGCAGCTCCCATCCCTGTCATTCCCACCAACAAAAGTAGGAGGGCTGCCACACGCCAAAACTTATTAGAGGCCTTCATCTTTATACTGCCACCCTTTGACCGTTTGAATCGATTTTACTGTACAAAACAATCAACATCAAACCGCCCAGGCCTAAAGTAACCAATGGAAAGTTCTCCATGAAAATCTGGATTAACGTAAATTCTGATGCGTACTGGCTGATAACAGGAGCCTGCCCGAACATGTAGTAGACGTTCGCTAACTCGCTTGAAAGCCAGACCGCTAAACCCAGCATCAATATTGCAGGGAGTGCGAAAGCCCTTGAAACATTAACCTTGCTACCAAGAATGATGCCTCCGATGTAGAAGAAAGCGTTTAACAAGACTAATCCGATGTCGAATACTTGGATGGCTGACTCAGCATCCGCCAAATGCTCCTGGCTGAGCTGGTCATCACTGGTGGCCTGCGTGATTTCTCCCAGCACTGTTGCAGCTGTCAACACGCTGATTCCTACTACCAGTGTCAGGGCTGCAAAAATTGGGATGTTCGCAATGTTTCCTTTCACAGTTGAAGCGGAAGCCTCCTCTCTTATTTAGGTATTAAATACCTAAACTCATAAAACTATTGGTACCCCAAAAAAATATATGGGAAACGAACTTCCTGAAGATCAGTTAACTGAATCTGAGCAAGATGCGGATATTGCTATTAGGGATGGAGAAATAGTCGGGCGAGACGGAGAAACTACAGACAACCTGACAGGAGGCAGTTCAAGTTCAGGCAGCGGCAGTAGAGGAAGTGTAGAAGACTTCGACCCAGACAACTACCCAGGAGCACGCACAGTATCAGAACTCGGAGAAATCAGGCGAGAAAACTACGGCCTAACAGACCAAGAACAGAGAAGAGTCAGCAGAGGCGAAGACCCAGTCGGAAGCTCAGATGGCCAAACATTCGTCCAATACGACCCAGAATTTGACGGAGGAAGCGGAGAAGTCCTGGCACGTGGAGACACCAGAGAAGAAGCCGCTGCCAACCGCCTTGAAAACGAGTTAAGAGAAGCAGAACGCAGAGGCCGAGAACCAGAAAACCTTCAAATAAATACTGAAAACCTGCCTTTCGACCAAAACCTTTCAGACACACAAAGAAGCAGAGCCAGTCAATCAAGGCAAGAAGCAGAAACGCTTCAAGAAATGCAGGAAAACCTGCCGGACACAGAAAGACTCAGAGTTCAAGACGATTTAAGAGAAGAACTAGGAAGCGAAATAGTCCAGAGACAAGAACTAGAAAACTTCCTACAAGAACAAGCCGAACAAAGAAAAGAACAAGCCCAA
>PUNW01000125.1 GCA_003552665.1 Spirochaetaceae bacterium
CAATTGTCGTGATCGACGAGGCCGGCCCTCACTGCGATGCGGATGAGCTCGGCAAATGAAGCAACTCCGAGCTTGTGCATCAGCCGGCTACGATAGGTTTCAACCGTCTTGGTGGAGAGGTTGAGGGCCGCGGCGCACGACTTCGTGATCCTCGGCCAGTAATACGTTTATCGACATAGGTCTCGTCTCCGTTGTGCTACTCTAGTATATAATGAATTTCAGAGACCGGCATCCAGTCTGATGGGTGCATCGTTGGAACAACCGAGAGGAGGTGCTTGTGGCTGCAACGGGGCAATCCCCTGAGCAATCGATTAAACGCCTGGCCGAGCTGCTCGCCGGTGCGCGCCGGCCGGCGGCGCTTACCGGAGCCGGCATCTCAGCTGAAAGCGGCATTCCCACGTTTCGAAGCGGCGACAGCGGCTTCTGGGGGAGGTTCAGTCCGCAGGATCTTGCGACGCCGCAGGCGTTTGCCGCCGATCCGCTCCTGGTGTGGTGCTGGTACGCCTGGCGCCGTGCGCAGCTTGCGGAGGTTCAGCCGAACGCCGGGCACAAGGCGCTTGCCGAGCTCGAACACCGCCCGGCGGGTTTCACCGTGATCACCCAGAATGTGGATGGGCTCCACCAGGCTGCCGGGAGCCGCAACGTGATCGAGGTGCACGGGAGCATCACCGCGGTGCGCTGCAGTGCGGACTGCACCCCGCGGCGCTATCGGCTGCATGAGCGCGAAACCGACCCCACCGCGGCTACCGCCTTCGGTGCCGACCGCGAGGTGGCACAGCTCGTGGCCGAACGCGGGGACGAGGCGTTTGCGCTCATCCGTGAGGGGCATGCGATCCCCAGCGGGGTCCCCCCGGTCTGTCCGAGTTGCGGAGCGTATCTGCGGCCGGATGTGGTGTGGTTTGGGGAGGAGCTGCCGATCGAGGCGATCAACCGCTCCTACAAGCTCGCCGAGCGCGCCGATGTGTTTTTGGCCGTGGGTACCTCGGCGGTGGTGTATCCTGCCGCCGGCCTGCCGGAGCTCGCGGGAGCCGCCGGTGCGGTGGTCGTGGAGATCAACCCGGAGCCAACGCCGCTGAGCAATCAGGCCGACCTTTCGATTCGAAGCGGGGCCGGCTCGGCGCTGAGCGCCGCGCTCGAGCTGCTTGATCGGGGGCCGGGGAGGGCGTAGTTCAGATCACGAACCCGGCGGCCAGCGCGGCGGCAACGATAAGCGGGGCGGGCACCTTGCGCGATACCAGCAACGCAATCGCGAGCACGGTGACGACAATGTTTTCGAGGTGAAGCCCGGAAGCCTGCAGGAGGATTACCGCGGCGATTGCGATCAGACCGCCGGCGACGGCGTTGATCCCGCGCAGCGCGATCCGAACCGCTTTCATCTGTTTAAGCGCTTCCCACGCCGGATAGACGAAATAGATCAGCAGTAATCCGGGCAGGAAAATGCCTATGCCCCCTGCGACCGCGCCGAGCACCTGCGTCAACACGGTTCCGGTGCGCGCCGCCATGCCGCCGGCGTAGGCTGCGAAGCTGAACATCGGGCCCGGGAGTCCCTGCACCAGCCCGTAGCCGGTCAGAAACTCCTGATTGGTCATGAGCCCGCGCACATCTACCAACTCGCTGTGCATGACCGGCACCACCACCTGACCTCCGCCGAAGACGAGATACCCGTAGCGGTAAAAACTCTCGAACAACTCCACGATCTGGTGCTGCGTGACTGCGGCGACAACAATGCCACCGAGGGCAAGCGCCGCGAAGGCCGTGAGGTAGCGCCAGGGCGGGTTCAAGCTCACGCGGTGCCAGATACCCGGCTCGCGTGCGTGCAGGATGCTGGCGAACCCTCCGGCTACCAATACCACCGGGAATACCCACGGGGCGCGAATCACATAGGTGGTTGCCGCGCCGAAGAGCATCAGCAGCCCCGTGGGAATGTCGGTGACGACCTTTCGCCCGATGCGAAAAGCGGCCACGATGATGAACCCCACCGCCATGGGGCCGATATACCGCAGTACGTCATAGGACACATCGCGAACGGCCAAAAACTGATAGAGAAACGACAGGATTGTCATCACCGTGAGCACCGGAAGCGCCCAGACGAGCATCGTCAGAAACGCCAGGAGCGGCCCTCCGGTCTTATACCCGATTGAGACGATTGTCTGCGTGCTGGTCGGCCCGGGGAGGATGCTGCACAACGCGATTAGCTCGATCAGCTCGGCCTCGGTCAGGTATTTGCGTTTCATCACCATCTGGTCGATGAAGACGCTCATGTGGGACTCGGGCCCTCCATAGGCGCCGAGCGAGCAGATGAGCACATCCTTCAGGAAGGCAAGCGGTCGTACCGTGCGGTGCTGGTTACCGCCGTCGTCCACTCGATTGTCATGCTGCATGATGGGCTCCTTCGGGGCTGCCGGGGGAGCTGAATCGCAGCGGCGGCTCAGTGGTGCTCCTCGAGTATCTCGCGGGTGAGCTCACGAGCCTGCGCTTTGCCGCGCTCCAGGGCCGCCACCCCAGCCTCGGTGGCTACGTAGTATTTACGGCGTCTGCCTTGCACCGTCCGCTCATGGTGCTCGAGATAACCTGCCCGATTGAGCGCATGCAACGTGGGGTAGAGTGTGCCGGGGCTCAG
>PUNW01000364.1 GCA_003552665.1 Spirochaetaceae bacterium
ACTTACGTGAGCCGGCAACGTTCGTGCGCTCACCGATGTTCATGAACCTCAGATCCTCGGTCATCCTCACCGGCTCAAGCCCGCTGAACACGGTAACGTGGTCCGGTTCGGGCACCGTACGCGGGGCATGGCCCTCCACGGCGGTGGCAATCGCGGCGAGGTGCTCAGGGGTAGTGCCGCAGCAGCCGCCCACGATGTTCAGAAGCCCTTCCTCGGCGAACCCGCCGAGTATTTTGGCCATGTACTCGGCACTGTGGTCGTACTCGCCCAACTCGTTGGGGAGCCCGGCGTTCGGGTGCGTCGAGATCGGGTATGCGGCTCGCTCCGAAAGGGCCGCAATATGCTCGTGCAGGTCGTCAGCTCCCAGCGCACAGTTGAGCCCCACGCTAAACGGTCGCGCATGCTGCACCGAGTATAGGAATGCTTCGGCGGTCTGGCCGGAGAGCGTGCGCCCGCTCCGGTCGGTGATGGTCCCGGAAATCATAATCGGATACTCAGTCCGGATGTCGGCAAACAGCTTCTTCAGCGCGTAGATCGCAGCCTTCGCATTGAGGGTGTCGAAGATCGTCTCAATGAGTAGCAGGTCCGCCCCTCCCTCGATCAGTCCTTCAGCTGCCTCACGGTATGCGGCCGAGAGCTCTTCGAAGGTTATGTTGCGGTAGCCGGGATCGTTCACGTCCGGCGAGATCGAAAGGGTACGGTTCGTTGGTCCGAGCACACCCGCCACAAAACGAGGCTTATCCGGCGTTTCGGCGGTCTTCTCGTCGGCGATTCTGCGGGCAAGCTCCGCGCCGGCCCGGTTGAGCTCACGAGCTGCGAACTCGGTGTGATAGTCGGCCTGGGAAATCGTGGTGGAGTTGAAGGTATTCGTCGCGATGATATCTGCGCCGGCATCGAGAAAGGCGCGGTGGATCTCGGCAATGAGGTCCGGTTTGGTGATATTCAGGATATCGTTGTTTCCACCCAGATTCGCGTCGGGCTTGACCCGGTTCTTCTCGAGCCACGGTTGCGCAGCCTCCGCATCCTCCGCCTCAAACTCCGGGTAATTGCGAAAGCGCGTTCCGCGGTAGTCGGCTTCTCCGAGCTCGTAGCGCTGAATCATGGTGCCCATCGCACCATCGAGTATGACGATGCGCTCGCGCATCGCTTCCTGCAGTCGAGATATATCCGGTTTGCGTACGGTACTCATAAGTTGTTATGCTCTCCTATCCTTGTTCCCAAAATCCAGCAATTCTCCCCTCGTAGTGCGGCGCGACAAGCTTCACGCCGCTGTCTGAACCTTACTATACTAAGAAGACACAATCGTTTCAACTGAAAATATTTCAATAAGCAAAACAGGTGCCGACCGGCGCCTGCCACCGACCCAGTCCTTGAGCGCAGCTCGCACTGTAGTGTACTATATACAAACCGGCGCCGGCTGCAAAACGTGTAGGTGCCCTTGCCGCCCGGCAGGCATTCGCCCGGCAGCCATGCAGTCACTCGACAACCAGCTACTGGAGGTTTACATGGCAATCAGAATCGAGCAGCTAACCCAGGACGAGATCGAAGACCGCGGAATTGGCTCCTGGCCGGTGTGGGAGAAAGGCGTGAGCCGCTTCGATTGGCACTACGATCAAACCGAGGAGTGCCTGATTCTCGAAGGACGGGTGATCGTCGAAAGCAGCGACGGTGAGGCGGAGATCAAGGCCGGGGATTTCGTCACCTTTCCTGCGGGATTATCCTGCGTATGGGATATCAAGGAGCCGGTGAAGAAACACTACAACTTCACGTAAGCTTGACAGGTGCGCCGACTGCCGCTGATCGTAGCAGGTGCAGAGCCTGGCAGGTGCCGCACGTGCAATGGCGGCCGGTGAGCCTGGCAGGTTCGCTCCTGCGCCCGCCGCCGGCGACGGCAATACTCCCGCAGCGTGCCGATCCGCCCGGTAGCGCGACTCTGTACCGCGACGCTAACTCCGCGCCGCGACGCTACCCGATCTGAATCGCCCCGATCGCTGACTCTATGACGCGCGCGATCGCCTCGTAGTTTCCCCGGGGAATCAGGAAACTGGCCTCGAAATCGTGCTCGAGCCCGTCGGCTGCAAAGAAAAGGCGAAACACCACGGTGTTTCCCGCCTGGATCAAGATCTGGCGGACCACGAAATCGTCTTTACGGAATACCGTATACTCCGGCTCATAGCCGGACGCTTCGTGACGTTCCAGAGCCGCTTCGGCCACTTCCTCGGCAACGAGATCAAGCGAGCTCAACACATAGAGAGCGCCGCTGGTCGGGTCTAGATGGAGGCGCAGCAGGCTTTCCGCGTTGTCGCCATGCAGAAGCGGGTACACCTGAGCACCGAACAGCTCCAGCTGCTCATCGTCGAGCTCAACCCAGCCTTCAGGAACCCGATACGACACCCCGAGACTGCCGATCGAGCTTTCCTCCCGCAGCAGCTCCTCGTTGACCTCAAACGTAAGCTCTTCATACTGTTCACCCGCCGCGGCGGCATCCCCGGCCGCGTCACCCGGCCTGCACGACACCGTCACGAGCAACACCGCCAGCGCTCCAACCGCGAAGAACCCATAGCTTCGGCTCAGTTTCACAAACAACCTCATACCGACATCAAACCATAGAACAGAAAG
>PUNW01000324.1 GCA_003552665.1 Spirochaetaceae bacterium
GCCGCCGGTTCTGCAAGCGCTCGGCAACATCCGACAGCAGGTGGGTTGCGAGGGATGAAGATCGGCGAGAAATGCGAGCGAACTGTAGTCGTGTGCAAGGGTTCTGTGGTATTTTGCCCCTAGAGCGCACCGATGCATAACTTGTTCACGCTTACACTCGCACGGATATCCGACCTCATGACCATCAGCCGGGAGACGTACAACGTCAATCCCCAGGTCTTCCTACTGTTCTATTTCGGCTCCGGCCCGTTGTATTACTATGCTCTCTACCGAATCGTTCGTGCGGTCCTGCAGCGGCTTCACTATGAGCTGAGCCTTTGGAGCACCGTGTTTCTAATCTCCACCGCCGCGCCGTTCTTCTATCTCCTGGCCTTCGGCCGGAACCTTCCCTGGTGGCTATATGCGCTCGTAATAGCCGTGGTGCTTCAGGCGGTCGGGACGCTTATCTGGAAGTTTCAGACGCTTGCGGCTGCGCCGCTGGCAACCCCACGCGTGCGCTCGGCCTTCAACCGCATCCGTCACCCGCAACTGACGGCCGTACGCAGGCACCTGAAGCACTCGGGTGACGGCCTCGCGCGACGGTGCTTCGGCTTGTCGCATACCATCGCACGTATAGCCCGAAGGCGGCTGCTCCGGCCGGCGCCGCAGCATGCCCGCTATCGCAATCTTGCAGTGTTCGCATCACCGCTTGCGCTCGCGCGTCGCCTTCGTCGTCGTCCCGACGTTCATCATACGCTGCGCCGCGTACGCCGCCGCCCGCACGCACGTCTGTACCATCGCTACCGCGTACCGCGGATGCTGCGTCTCAATAGCCCGGCCTGAGCCAGGCTGCGCCGGCCGGTTACTATTGCGCCCTCAACCGAGGTTGTGTTATAGCAGGTAGCCACATGGAGATCGAGATCCCCGACAAGCCTTTCGACGTTTACATCGGCAGCCGTGCCGGTGTAAAGCTGCTGAACGACATCGATGCGGCTGAGCACCGTATCCGGATTATGTCTCCCTACGTGAGCCCACGGGAAATGCAACTGCTCCGAGATCGGGCCGAGCAACAGTGCCAGGTGGACTGTATTGCGACCGTCGACCTCCAGCAGTTCGACTGGCGCCAGACCGAGACAGCCAGGAACGTGATTGCTCAGGAGCGCACCGCCAGGCCGGCAGTCCGCTGGGTCTTCCGTTCCCTGGCAGCGATTGCCGCTCTGCTGGCCGTGTTTGCGATCGCCGCGCTGGTGATGTTATTCGTGCGGTTGGAGATGCTCCTGGAAATCGAGGCGCTTCAGCCGTTGTGGGTGAGTATTCCGGGTGCAATCGCCGGTGCAATCGTAGCCTACAGCATCGCTCGCGCGCTTCCGGTCTACCGTTACCGCTACAAGAGCATGTTTCCGGTTAAGTTTCTGGTGAAACAGGGTGCGGGAACAGCCGGCGCGGAACGCTCCGGCGGCGAACAGTCGCATCCCACGCCGTTTCATCACGTGAAGCTCTACCTGATCGATGAGCGGATCACCTACCTCGGCTCGCTGAACTTCACCGATGCCGGGCTGCAGGCCAATGTGGAGTCACGCCTGCGGAGCACCGACAGCGAGCTGGCGAAACAGCTCTCGAGCTACTTCGACCGCGTACTCGCAACCTATCCGGAAGCCGACGTGGAATGGCTCGGCAAGCGCGTCTACGCTGAACCGAAAAACGCTCTCGTGAAATAGAAGCGCCGCTCACGCCGGAGAGTAAGCCAGCACCGTGCGACGCAGATGCTCGGCCCAACGGGAGAGCGCATGCACGGTGGCCTTGTGCGCCGGCGGCATGGTTTTGTCCTGAGCGAACTTGGCACACTTCTTCTCGAACTCGGCCAGGTCGACGCCGGCCTCAGCCGGCGGAAACAGAATCCGCCCGGCACAGAAGCTCAGCCAGCGTTTCCGCTGCTCCTCATCGAAACACTGCGGGTAGTTACGCCCGATAAACCGCCACAGCATCTCCGGTATGCGCGGATCCTCAAAGCTCAGCTGTAACCCCGGTAAGGCCTCGAGCTCACCGCGCGATGCGGCCTGTGCCGCGGCGTGAATGCGGCTGAACTGCTCGCGATCGGCATCCTGAAAGAAGCCGCCGGAGTAGATCTGCAGATCAGGGTCCTTGGGGGTCTCAAACGGCGTCCCTGAGAAAGCGCTCGAGACCTTCTGAGTCAGGAGCGGCTCGGACAACAAGCGCGTCCGTCTCGACTCGGCGAGCCCTAAATCGAGCCGGAGTCGCTCGGCGGCGGCGTCATCGAGGACGCTCAGCGGCGCCACGATCGGACACTTGTTCAGCGCTACCGAAGCGATGTGAATCCGTTCCTCGTCCTCCTGCAACGCCTCGGTGGGGGTGAACAAGCGCTCACGGATCGTCTCCACCGGTGCTTCGAGCAGAAGCTCGGGATCATAGCGCAGATCGTAACAGAGCACGGCGTTCGGGTTGTTCGGGTCCACCGTCAGCGGCGCGACGATCGAGCTGCACCCGCCTTCGCGGGTATACAGCGGCGAGGTGTGCAGAAACGGCCGGCGCTCATGCAGATCGATGATCTTGGCAACCTCGGCGCGCTTGCGATGCCGGAAGAAGTACGAAAACAGTTTCGGTTGGGCCTCGCGGATGCGCCGCGCGAGCGCGATGGTAGCGTAGACGTCCGACAAAGCGTCGTGCGCGTGCTCATGGCCGAGCTCGTTGGCCTCGGCAAGCCGTTCCAGCTTGAAGTCCGGTCGGTCGCGATCGTTGCGCGGCCAGCGCAGACCTTCAGGACGCAGATCATGCATCGCCCGGACGACGTTCGATATATCCCAGCGCGAGTTCCCCGAAGCGTATTCGCGCTCATAGGGATCGAAGAAGTTCCGGTACAGGCAACTGCGGATGAACTCATCGTCAAAGCGGATGTTGTTATAGCCGACGGTACAGGTGTTCGGCCTGCTTATCTCGCGGTGAATCCTCGCGATGAACTCGAACTCCGCAAGCCCACGTTCGCGCGTGATCTGCGGCGTGATACCGGTGATCAGGCAGGCGGCCGGATCGGGCAGGTAGTCGGGCGTGATCCGGCAGTAGAGCACCAGCGGCTCCTCGACCGGCTGCAGGTCGCCGTCGGTGCGCACGCCCGCAAACTGCGCAATGCGGTCGTATTGGGGGTTTCGGCCGAAGGTCTCCAGATCGTACCAGAAGAACGTCATTGCGATGATTGTACTGCGAAGGCGCCGCGCGCTGGAAGGGCGCGCAGGCTCAGCAAATACCGCTATTGGGGCCGCCGCCTCGTCGCCCGCGGGCGCTCACAGCCCCCAGTTCAGGTGGCTGTAGGCTGAGATTAGCGCCTTCACACCGTCGCCGACCGCCACAAGAGACTGTTCAAACCCCGCCGCGGTGACATCCCCGGCGGCAAACACGCCGGGAGCACTGGTTCGATTCCAGAGATCCACGACGATATACCCGTCTTCGTTAAGCTCCACCAGGTCGGCGACCATCTCCGAGTTGGGCTCGGGCTGCAACTCGACGAAGAATGCGTCGGCCTCTATCTCGCGCAGCTCACCGCTGGGGTACGCGAGGCGGACGGTACGACAGAAGTCATCGCCGTCAAACCCTGCGATCGAGCAGTCATCAAGCATTGTCACATTGCTCGCTTCGCGCAGCTTATTCCGGTATAGCTCACGGGAGCCCTCGACGCGCTCCAGCAACACCGTAACCGAGCGTGCATAGCGCGATACCTCCAGGGCCGAATCCACCGACCGCCGGCCGTCACCGTGGACGACCACATCACACCCGTGGAGCAGATGCGAGTAACTGACGGCCGAATACCCGAGCCCCCGCCCGAAGTACTCGAGCTCCCCCGGTACCCCGAGCCGTCGCAGGCGGGTCCCGGTCGCAACCACGGCGCTGCGCGCCTCGATCTCGTGGCTTCCGTCGTCTGTCTCGACGGTGATGACCAACCCACGTTCGCGCGGCACAACCGAACGGGCAAGCCCCCTACGATGCCGTTCGACAAGATACTCGAGCTCGCGCCGGAAATCGGCGAGTAGCTGCTCCGGCCGAACCACGCGATGCTCCGCTGGACCGGGGAACGCGACCCGCTCGCTCCCCTTGCCGCCGAGTGATTCAGCCACAGTCACAAACTCGATCCCCTTGCGCGTCGCGTAAGCCGAGGCGGCCAGTCCCGCCGGCCCGGCACCGAGAATCACGAGGTCATACATCACAGCTCCACCTCCGGGCGCGCGATCAATCCGGACTCCATCATCAGCTCAGTCAGGCGGTGCGAACGCTCGATACTCGCGGTCGCCGAACGCAACAGCGTCTCGCGGTCCACCGACAACTGCGCCACGCCCTGTTCCTGAGCTCTGATGCCGACCTCAGTCGCCACGTTTGGGAAGACTCCGCGCGCCTCCATCGTCGGGATGATGAACTCGGCGCTGAGCGATTCGCCGACCGCACCGGCAAGCGCGTCCGCAGCAGCGAAACACATCTCGTCGGTGATCGTCGTCGCGCGCACATCGAGCGCGCCGCGAAAAATCGCCGGGAAACAGAGGCTGTTGTTGACCTGGTTGGGAAAGTCGCTGCGGCCGGTCGCCACCACCGCGGCGCCGGCCTCGGTAGCGTCCCACGGCCAGATCTCGGGCGTGGGGTTGGCGCAGGCGAACACCACAGGGTCCTTGCGCATGGTACGAATCCATTCCGGTCTAATCGTGCCGGGCTCGGGACGAGAGAGGGAGATCACCACGTCCACATCTCGCAACGCCTCGGGGATGCCCCCTTCGCGCCCGGCCGCGTTCGTCAGCTCGCACAGCCGCCACTTCTCGGCGAACTCGTCGCGGCGCGCGCCGATATCATCGCGGTGCTTGCCGAGTATTCCGCGGCTATCCACCATGTAACAGGCGCCGGGGTTCGCTCCCCGTCCGAATATCAGCCGTGCACAGGCCACATTCGACGCGCCGCTCCCGATGAACGCGATCCTGGAGTCTTCGATGCGCCGCCCGGTGAGCTCGAGCGCGTTCAGCAGCGCCGCCAGCGTCACCGTCGCGGTTCCCTGCTGATCGTCATGCCAGACCGGTATCTCGGCCTCGCGGCGCAGCGTGTCGAGAATCCGGAAGCACTTGGGCTGTTCGATGTCTTCCAGATTCACACCGCCGAAGGCCGGCTGCAGCAGCAACACCGTGCGAATGATCTCGTCGGGATCCTTGGTATCGAGCGTGATCGGAACCGCATCCACCCCGCCGAGATACTTGTACAGCAGCGCCTTCCCTTCCATCACCGGCAAGCCCGCCTTGGGCCCGATGTCACCGAGCCCGAGCACGCGGCTGCCGTCCGAGATCACGGCGACGGTGTTCCATTTGCTGGTATAGTCGTACACCAGCTGCGGGTTTTCCTGAATGTCGCTACACGGCGCGGCCACCCCCGGTGAGTACCAGATCGAGAAATCGTCGAGCTTGCGGACCGCGCATTTCGGCACCGTTTCCATCTTGCCGCGATAATAGCGGTGCAGCTCGCTCGAGATCTGTTGCGGGCGTTGGGCCTGCCTGAGTCTTTCGTCTTCGGTCATATGCGAACACCGTATACCAACTGCGCGGAAAAAGAAAGAACGCCGAAGCAAAAAACCGCGATCTGTACACCTGTGCGACCGGCGCCTAATGCTGTTAGACTGCTTACAGCATGAGTAGGAACAGACAATCCGTCGCGGTGGTATACAGCTCGACTGCTCACCCCGCGGTACGGCAGGCCATCGAGGCGCTGAACCCGTTCGCTGAGCTCCCGCGTACCGCACATGTGGTGATAAAGCCGAACCTGGTCGTGTCACGCCCCGATTGGCTCGGGGCCGACACCCGTCCGGAGATCGTCGAGGCGCTGGTCGCGGTGCTTCGCGACCACGGTGTCCGGAGGATCACGATAGCCGACGGGAGCGGCATGGGTGAGTCGGCGACGCGCGCATTCCAAATCTGCGGTTACCACGAGATCGCGGCCAAGCACGACATAGACCTGCTCGACATCGAGCGCGACCGCTTTGTGAGCATCCCGACACGCGTCGACGGCCCCTTCGCCCAACTCTCGGTTTCGCGCACAGTTGCCGAATGCGACTACCTCGTCAACGTGCCGGTGATCAAAGCGCACTGCCAGACGCGTATGACCTGCAGCTTGAAGAATCTCAAAGGCGTGATGCCTCCAAAACTGAAAAGCGGGTTCCACGGTACCGATCTGGAACGCGCGATCGCGCAGCTCGCTGCCACGGTCTCCCCCGAGTTCATCCTCGCCGACGGCACATACGGCGACCTCACCAGCGAGCTCGGCGGCAGCCCGGTTAATCTCGGTGTGATCGCGGCCGGGCATGATCCGCTTGCGATCGACTGCTTCGCCGCGGCTACACTAGGCTTTGCGCCGTCCGCAATCGCTCACCTCGCTCACTACGCGCAGCTCCGCGGGGTGGATCTCGACCGTTTTCGGCCGCAGGTGCGCGCGCTGAACCATCCCCGCGGCGAACGCCGGTTCCGGGCCGAGGAAAACAGCTTCCGCTCCTACCCCTGCAGCGTACATCTCGGAAGCGCCTGTTCCACCTGTCACGGCAATCTCCTGTTCGCGCTCAAGCGCCTTAAGGAGACGCGCCGCCTCGGAAGGCGAGACCGTTACTACCTGGGCCGGTTCAGCGATCGCGAGCTCGACTCGTCGACCGGGTCCTCCGGCTCCAGGGGGCGCCGCGGCGGCGGTGATGCAGGCGGCGGGCGCACCGTTGCGGTCGGCGACTGCGCGCTTCGGCTGTTCGGCGCAGGGGGCGCTGAGGCAACAGGCCCAGGCAGGCCCGCTGCCGAGAGCCTCGCTCCCTGCGGGCCGGGGTTTGTGGCGGTGGCCGGCTGCCCCCCGAGCGCTGAAGAAATCGTGGAGGCGGTAACCGCAGCGGACTGAAAAATCGCTATATTGTAGTCCATGCGACACGACAACAACGCTGATCGGAACCGTGACTCCGGTATGCGCTATTTCGAGATAGAGCAGTGCATCGGCGCTACACCGCTCGTGCGGCTGCGCTCGCTGTACACCGGGCCGAACCTGGTACTGTGCAAGCTTGAAGGCAACAATCCTGCCGGATCGGTCAAGGACCGGCCGGCGTACTGGATGATCCGAAACGCCGAGCGCAACGGCCGTATCAAGCCCGGCGACACCCTGATCGAGGCGACGAGCGGCAACACCGGAATCGCGCTCGCGATGGCCGCCGCGGTCATGGGGTACCGGATGATCCTGGTGATGCCGGAGCACATGAGCACCGAGCGGCGGGCGAGCATGAAAGCCTTCGGCGCCGAGCTTGTCCTCACCTCCAAGGCCGGAAGCATGGAGGAATCGATCGACACCGCGCGGCAGATGGAGCGCGAAGGGCGCGGCGTGATACTCGATCAGTTCGGGAACCCGGACAACCCACAGGCACACTACGACTCTACAGGCCCGGAGATCTGGAACGACACCGCCGGCCGCGTGACGCATTTCGTCGCGTCCACCGGTACGACCGGAACGCTTATGGGAGTCTCGCGCTACCTCAAGGAGCGCAACCCGGACATCCGGATCGTCGGCGTGGTGCCCGACGCCGAGGGGGGCATTCCGGGCATACGAGCCTGGCCCGCCGAGTACCAGCCGCGCGTCTTTGAGCCCGAGCGCCTGGATGAGCAGCGGCGGATGCCCAAGGCAACTGCCGAGGAGACGACCCGTGCGCTTGCCGCCCGCGAAGGCATCTTCGCTGGGATTTCTTCGGGCGGGAACGTCGCGGCGGCGGTTGAGCTGGCAAACGAACTGGAGGCCGGCGGCACCCGCGACGCGGTCATCGTGACCATCATCTGTGACCGCGGCGACCGCTATCTCTCCACCGGCGTGTTCCCGGCCTGACCCTGCGCGGCTGCCGGGCTGTTGGGCTGCCGTGCTATCGGACTGCCGTGCTATCGGACTTTGGTGCTACGCGGCTTCCGTGCTACCGGGCGAGTCGCATCAGCCGGCGCACCCGCTCGGCGGTTGCCGGATGCGTGCGAAACAGGCTGAACTCGTCGCGCATCGGCACCGGAAAAAGCAACTCGAGAAATCCGCGGCTTGCCACGTTCAGGCGCTGGAGAGCACGCGCGAGCGCCCGCGGATCCCCGGTCAGCTTCACGGCGGTGAGATCCGCTTCGAACTCACGCGCCCGCATCAGCGCCAAGTGCAACAGCACGCTGATCAGCGGGGCGAAGATCGTCAACAGCAGGAACCCGATCGGTAGTGGTTCGCCGGCAATCAGAAACAGCGGCAGGGTGATCAGCAACATGAACTGCCCGACCTTCGAGAGGAGGGTGGTCGCGAGGCGCATGCTTTCGGCCAAGGTCAGCAACCGGACATCGTTGTTGGCGATATGCGCCACCTCATGCGCCAGAACCCCGGCGAGCTCAGGCCGCGAAAGCCGATCGAGCAAGCCGCGGGTCACTACGATCGCGGTCTGGTCGCCGGTGCCCACAGTCACCGCGTTCGGGGTGCCGCTCGGCGTGTAGTACAGCTGGGGCGCGAACTCCAACCCGGCGCGCCTCGCGAGCTCGGCGAGGATCGCGTAGATTTCGGGCGCCTGATTCCGGGAAACCGGATACACGCCCCGGCCGAGCACCCGGCGCGGTGACGCTGCCGAGCTGAACAGAATCGAGACCACGAGCATCCCCAGAAAGATCAGAAACAGGCGACCGCCGAAGGCATGGACCCCGAGCCAACCGAACACAAGCACCATCAGCGCCAGCAACACAGCGGTCTGCAGGAGACGAGCCAGCCGTTCGCGCCGAATGGCGGTAGTACGTATCTGCTGATTCATCGCCCGTCAAATATACTGCCGAATCTCCCCGCTCGTGACGGCTCTACGGCAAAAGCAACACCTTACCGGTAGTCTTCCGGCCTTCGAGCATGCGGTGTGCCTCGGCCGCCTCGCTCAGCGCCAGGCGCCGGTCGATCCGCACCGAAAGCTCCCCCTGCGCAAGCCAGGTGAACAGCTCATCCGAGCGTCGCCGAAGTTCCTCGGGGTCGCGCACATAATCCATCAGACTCGGACGCGTAAGAAAAAGCGAACCCTTTTGCGTGAGCAAGCCCGGAGCGAACGGCTCGACGTTGCCGCTTGACTGACCGAACGATACCAGCATCCCGCGCCGCTTGAGGCAGTCGAGGCTCCCCATGAAGGTGCTCCGTCCCACGCCGTCGTAGACAACCTCGCACCCCTGCTCATTCGTCAGGGCGCGCACCTCGGTCACGAAATCCTTCTCGGTGTAGCGAATCACCTCGTCGGCGCCGGCCTCGCGTGCAAGCTGCTCCTTCTCCGCGGTCGATACAGTGCCGATAACGCGCGCGCCCTTGCGCTTGGCACGCTGCACCAGTAACAGCCCGACGCCGCCTGCGGCGGCATGGATCAGCACCGTGTCGCCCTGCCCGATCGGGAAGGTGGACTCGGTGAGATAGTGCGTCGTCAGCCCCTGCAGCATAGCCGCCGCAGCCAGCTCGGTGCCGACAGCCTCCGGCACCGGCATCAGCCGCTGGGCCGGTACCGCCGCGTACTCAGCGTACGCTCCCATGCAGTCGGTATACGCCACAAGATCGCCGGGCTGAAAATCAGTCACACCGGCTCCCACCTTGACCACCTCGCCTGCGGCCTCCAGCCCCGGCACGACCGGCAGCGGAACCGTGTACAGGCCGGAGCGATGGTAGGTATCGATGTAGTTCAAGCCGATAGCATGGTGCTTCACCAGCACCCGGCCCTCACCCGGAGCGGGATCCTCCAGCTCGACCCATCGTAACACTTCCGGCTGCCCTACGTCCTGTATTTGTATTGCTTTCATCACCTACACCTCCTTCGTTTCCAATTAAGGCAAATACTACGGCCGGTCAGACCAATTGTAAAGCCGCATACCTGACATGATCAGTCCCGGAATATTGCGTGCCCCGTGGCTACATGGTATCATACCCATGCAGGCGGCTAATGGTAACGTCCAAATGTAACGTATGTAACAGCAGTTTGCCTTTCACCCAAGGGCCGGGTCGCTTGTCGAGATCCAGCCGGCAGGCAGCGAATCGAACTGCCGGCCGCTCGGCGAAATTGATTACCACACTATTGCATTCCGGTGAGGAAGCAGTATTCTTTCCATTACAAGCAAAACCTCTGACGAAGAGCAAAGGAGCCTAAGCCTTGATCCACGAATTTGATGCGGTAATCGTCGGCGCGGGCGGCGCCGGCCTCTATGCGGCCCTCGAGGCGAGCAAAACAGCCAAGACAGCCGTTGTTTCAAAGCTCTACCCCACGCGAAGCCACACCGGCGCCGCACAGGGAGGAATCGGTGCCGCGCTCGGCAATGTCGATGAAGACAACCCCAAATGGCATGCGTTCGACACCATCAAGGGGGGCGACTATCTCGTCGACCAGCAGGCCGCGAAGATTCTGGCCGAAGAAGCGGTGCAAGCGGTCTACGACCTGGAGAATCGGGGGTTGCCGTTCAGCCGAACTCCGGAAGGCCGGATAGACCAGCGGCGCTTCGGCGGGCACACGCGCAACTTCGGCGAGGCCCCTGTTCACCGTTCCTGCTACGCTGCCGATCGTACCGGAAACATGATTCTGCAGACGCTGTACCAACAGTGTATCAAGAATCAGGTTCACTTCTTCGACGAGTTCCAGGTACTCGAGCTGCTGTTGGAGGGAACGCGCGTAGGCGGGCTGGTGGTATTCGAGCTCGCGACCGGCGAGGTGCACGTATTCAAGGCCAAGGCGGTGTTGTTTGCGACCGGCGGGTTCGGACGCATGTACCGCATAACCTCGAACGCCCACGCCAACACCGGAGACGGGCCGGCGGTCGTGATGCGCGCCGGCATCCCTCTCGAAGATATGGAGTTCTTCCAGTTTCACCCAACCGGCATAAAGGACATGGGCATCCTGATCACCGAGGGCGTGCGCGGAGAGGGCGGAATCCTACTCAACCGTGACGGCGAGCGCTTCATGGAGCGCTACGCGCCCACGCTGCTGGACCTCGCTCCGCGCGACATGGTCAGCCGCGCCATCATGACCGAGATACAGGAAGGCCGCGGCATGCGTGGCGACCGCCGCATCGACGATTACGTCATGCTCGACGCAAGCCATCTCGGACGCGAAGTGGTGGAGCGCAAGATCCCCGACATCGCCGATTTCTGCAAGACGTATCTGGCGGTTGATCCGGCCGAGAAGCCGATGCCGGTGCAGCCGACAGCCCACTACGCGATGGGCGGAATCCCAACCGACGTCGACGGACGGGTTACTACCGCTGAGACGGTCTATGAGGGGCTGTACGCCGCCGGCGAATGCGCCTGCGTCTCGGTCCACGGCGCCAACCGGCTAGGCACCAACAGCCTCGTGGACCTGGTTGTGTTCGGCCGACGCGCCGGACGCCACATCGCCGAGTACGTCACCGGGGCGGGGCAGTCGCGCATCCCCTCCGATGCAGGCGAACAGATGCGCCGTCGCATTGCCGATCTCAAGCGCGAAGATGGTGCGCATCCCGGCCCCGTGTACGAAAGGATGCAGTCGACGATGATGGAGAATGTGGGGGTCTATCGCGACCACGAACGCATGACGCGCGGGCTCGCCGATATCCGGGAGCTGCGCGAAGCGTTCAAAGAGGTGCGCGTGCAGGACAAACAGTCGCGCTTCAACTCCGAGGTGCTCGGGATTCTCGAGCTCGAGAATCTGCTCGATCTGTCCTTGGTTACGGCGGCCTCGGCCCTCAACCGAACCGAAAGCCGCGGCGCACACTCCAGAGTTGACTACACCGAACGAGACGATGACCGATGGTTAAAGCACACCCTTGCCCAGGTCGAGGACGGCGAGGTGCATATCGCCTATAAGTCCGTGGACACCAGCATATGGGAACCCAAGCCGCGAACATACTAAGCGCGCACAAAACAGAAAGGAGCGAGTATGAAGGTCACCCTTGCCGTACAACGATATAATCCTGAAGCCGACGCCCGGCCCTATGAGCAGCGTTTTGAGGTGACGGTTGAGCCCACCGACCGGGTGCTGGACGCCCTGATGGAGGTGTACCGCAACCAGGACGGCAGCCTGAGCTTCCGCAAGAGCTGCGCGCACGGCGTCTGCGGCTCGGACGCAATGCTGATCAACGACGATGAAAAGCTCGCGTGTAAGACCCTGGTCCAGGACGTCGTCGAAAACGACGGCGACGTTATCACACTGGCGCCGCTCAGGCACATGCC
>PUNW01000108.1 GCA_003552665.1 Spirochaetaceae bacterium
AAAACAACCGAGAGCACCAGCAGCGGCACCAAAATCACGAACTGCAGCGCAAGAATGTTGCGCACCAGGTCTCGCGGCTTCGACCCGCCCGGATTGCGGACAATCTCCTGCGACAGGACCGGAATAAACGCCGAAGACAACGCTCCCTCTGCAAGAAGCTTTCTCAGGTTGTTGGGAATATTGAACACGAGATTGAGTACATCGGCATGTCCTGAAGCACCGAAGACCGCGCCGATCACCGCGATGCGGACGAAACCGAGCAGCCGCGATGCGAAGGTGGAGACCATTACCACCAGGGTTGAAACGGTGCTGCTTCGCAACGACGGTTCAACCGGCGATGACTCGGCGCCGGCGGCACCGTTGTACGGCGTTTGGTGGTTACTCACGACTCCCCTCGCCCATAACCCGCCAGGAACTCACGCTTGAACTGCTGAAACCGGCCGCCGGCGATGGCTGCGCGGGCGCGTTCCACGAGCCGGCTCATGAAACGCAGATTATGGCGACTCACGAGCACCGGCCCCAACAGCTCGCCGGCCTTGAACAGATGGCGCAGGTATGCTCGTGAATACTGCCGGCAGGTTGCGCAATCGCAGTCTTCCTGCAGCGATGCTTCGGAGCGCGCGTGCATCGCATGTTTCAGCACGACCCGGCCACGGTCTGTGAAGGCCAGCCCGTTTCGACCGGCTCGGGTCGGAAAGACGCAGTCAAACAGGTCGATTCCGTGTTCGATTGCAGACAACACATACTCGGGTGTGCCGATGCCCATCACGTAGCGAGGCTTGTCGAACGGGAGCAACTGCGCGGTAGCCGCCACGAACTCCTCGAATACCGGGAACGGCTCGCCAACCGACAGCCCGCCGATTGCTACACCCGGAAGGTCCAGCTCGGAGATCTCCGCGGCGCTGCGGCGCCGCAGATCGTGGTGGAAGTTTCCCTGCACAATCGGAAACAGCAACCCATGGTAGTCTTCGTCGAGCGCCCGCCACGCTTGTGCCGCGCGCCGGGCCCAATCGGTGGTGATCCGCACCGCCCGCTCGGCTTCCTGCCGGTCCACCGCGAAACCGGTACAGTAGTCCAGCGCCATCTGAATGTCACTGCCGAATACGCGCTGGGCATGAACAACCGATTCCGGAGTGAAGAAGTGACGCGAGCCGTCGATATGCGATTGAAACTCAACCCCCTCATCGTGCATCTTGCGCAGTTGGGCAAGCGAGTAGACCTGAAAGCCCCCGGAATCGGTGAGGATGTTGTGCTTCCAGCCGGTAAAACGGTGCAACCCTCCGAAACGGCTCAGCACCTCCAGGCCGGGACGCAGGAAGAGGTGGTAGGTGTTGCCGAGGATTAGTCGATAGCCGAGCTCGGCCACCTGCAGCGGCTCCAGACCCTTCACCGACCCGGCGGTACCCACCGGCATAAAGGCCGGCGTAGTGACCGGGCCATGCGGCAAGCAGAGCTCGCCGGTACGCGCACTGCAGCTGTTGTCTCGATAATGGATGCTAAACACTGACTCCGCTCACTTTCCGACTGCGAAATGGGTACTGCCGCGCTCGTTGCGGCGGTGATGTCTCGGATGATAACGGTCTCACGTACGTGCGTGGCGGAACAGCAGAACACCGACGAAGAGGAAGAACCCGACCGGCGCCCACGCGCCCCACAGCGGCTCAACGCTACCGGAAACGGCAAGGAGATTCAAGACCATGCGCGAGACGTAATACACCACTGCCAGCGATATCGAGGTCAGCAGACTGCCGAGCAAAACGTTCTTCTTCAGACGTGACCCAACGCCGGTTGCGAACAGCGCCATGAGAAACGGCGTCGTGGCGAAGGCATAGCGCTCGTATAGATCGGTCAGTTGCTTCCGATACGGTAGTCCTGCCGCGCGCAACGACTCCACCCAGTCCCACGCCTGCTCGAGGCGCATCTCTTCCACCTTGCGCGTCAGACGTGCGAACACGTGCGGGCGCGTGTTGAAGCGCGGTTCGCTGTAGGTTTCATGGGCCCTCCGTTCCAGTTCCTCACTGTCCGGGCGGCGTGTGAAACGCTGCACGTTCTCGAACTCCCAGCGATCGCCCCGCCAGTGTGCCGCCCCGGCATCGATGCGCTCAACCAGGCGTCCCTCATCGTCTCGGACCACAACAAGCACGCGTGATAACCGCTGCCGGTCGGCATCATAGAAGTCTGCGATATACACGATCCGGTTGCGGTCACCGAGCACCGCCACATCGGGATTGCTGAAATCACGATGCGCTTGCAACAACTCGCGCTGCAGGGCATTCTTCCGGCGGTAGGATTCGATCACAATCGACTCTTCGAACCAGAAGCCGGCAGCGCTGATGAGCGCCCCGAGCACCAGCACGGAGGCTCCAAAACGCCGCAGCGACATGCCGCCGGCGAACACCGAAATGAGCTCGTTGCGGCTGTACATCATGCCGAGCGTGTAGCTGACGGCAAATAATACGCTGATCGGAACGGCCAATGAAACCGACTTCGGCAGGTACAAGAGCTGCACTCTGAGTACCGCTTCGATCGGAACTTCGAGCGCCAGGTAGCGGCCTATGTTGGCAAATAGCTCGATCACCTGCAGCAGCAGCACAAAGAAGCACAGCCCGACACCGAGCGCTACAAGGAACTGCTTGAGGATGAACCGATCAAGCGTCACTACCATCGAATTACCCTTACTCCCGGGTGTTAGCCCTGATCAACCCTGATCAACCCTGATTAGCGGACAGCGGTGGTGAAAACAGCGATCCCAACGCCGCCGATCAAAAGGTTCGGAAACCACATTGCCAGAATCGGTGAGACATACGGAGGCTCTACGCCGAAGGTCTGTCCTCCGAGTATCAAGGCCCAGTACAGGACTGCGATGAACAGCCCGATGCCGAAACCGATCGAGCGCCCGTGCCGCCCACCGAGGATCCCCACCGGGAACGCGAACACCACGAACACGAAGCATGCGAACGGAATGGCGAACTTTTTGTGAAACTCAATGCGATACAGCTGCAGGCTGCGGTCAAAGAACGTGCGGTCACGACCACGTTCGAGCTCACGCTCGGTTCGTTCGAGCGCTTGCTGCAGCTCTGCAATTCTCTCATCGCCGGCTTCGCGCTCCCGTCCGGCTTCGAGTTCCTCACGCTGCTCTGCAGCGCGCTCTTCCAGATCGGCGAGTCTCCGCCGGTGCTCACGGCGCTCGTTCTCAAGACGTTCCTGCTTTTGGAGTATCTCCTGGGCCAAATCGTACGAGCTCATCTCACGGGGGCCCGGCGAGCGCATCGCGAGCGTGATATCCCCGAGGAGAATATGATAGAGCATCCGCGCAGAACGCGTGTATTGGTAACGCCTTTCCTGGCCGCGTCGCGCTTCGTGCGTTGTCACCCCTTCAAGCTCAAGCGAAACCACGCCCGCTCCGTGCGCTTCGGCTCGCAGCCGCGCATTGCGCGACAGAATTACCCGATCACGGTCACCGTCGCGGTCGATAATCACGAGGTGGTTGATGCGATTGCCCTCGACCTCACCGGTGACGATGATGTTGTCCTGGTACTCGGTGACGCTGTTGGATTCGAGCTCGAGGTCGGGGTTGGAGTACAACAACTCACGATAGAGTCGGGCAAAATTGATCGTGCCGACCGGAAGGAAGTAATCGTTCATTACGAACGACACCGATGAGAACGCCAGGCCCAGCACCGCAAACGGAATGAATGCGCGTGCCAGCGAAACACCGGCTGCGCGCATCGCGAGAAACTCGTTGTCCTGCGACAGCCGGCCGACGGTCAACAGCGCCCCGACCAGCGCGCCGAACGGAAAAGCCAGGGCAACGATCGACGGTAACGAATACAGCACCAACCGTGCCACGTCGGCAAGCGGCACATTCTTGGTGAGAATGTCCTCGGCGAGCAATAACAGCTGATTAACGAAGAAGATAACGAAAAAGAAAAGAAACGCTACGGCAAATCCGAGCAGAAACTCGCGCGTCAGGTAGCGGTACATCACGCCGTAGCCGCCGAATGGCTTATATGCCTTCAATCTCAGCCTTCGCCTTCGACACTATATGCCGGTAGACCCGAAGCCTCCCGTACCCCGCTCCGACTCCGGCAGGTGCTCCCGCAGCGCGAAGCGTGCATGCGTTACAGGAGCGATGATCAACTGCGCGATGCGATCGCCGCGAGCGATCTCGAAGGCCTCGGTTCCGTGGTTTATCAGTATCACTCGGAGCTCACCCCGGTAATCGGCGTCTATGGTTCCGGGCGCGTTCAAGACCGTAACACCGTGCCTCCACGCTATGCCGGAGCGCGGGCGCACCTGCGCCTCATAGCCGGGCGGAATACCGAAGTACAGCCCGGTTGAAATCATCACGCGCTCGCCCGGTTCGAGGCGAGCATGCTCAGCCGCTTTGATGTCGGCGCCGGCCGCATCCGCTGTAGCGTATTCCGGATGCAGACCGGATTCCGACCGGTACGGAATCTCAACCGGCAGCAGCGCGGCCGCCAGAGATGCTCCGTCCCCGTCACGTTTGTCAGTCACGTCGATGATGACGCCCCCCGCGGTCTCCTCCGCCACCACGGTCTCCTCCGCGGCCGCCTCGGCCACCGCGGTCTCCTCCACGGCCGGAGCGCCCGCCGTCGTCTCGACCGCGCCCGCCGCGCGAATGCTCGCGTTCACGACCACGATCATAACCCTCGTCCCTATCGCGTCCACGACTGCCGGACTCCCCGGAACCGCCGTCCTCATCATCGGAATCATAGATCAGGCTGAGGTTGACGCGACCCATCTTATCTATCTCGATAATCTTGACCGGAACCTCCTGATTCATCTGCAGCACATCGCTGACCTGATTTATGCGGCCGGGCGCCATCTTGGATATATGACACAGACCTTCCTTGCCCGGGAGGAACTCGATAAATGCCCCGAAATCGACGATACGGCGCACCACACCGTCGTAGGTTTTCCCGACCTCAGGTTCCTCGAGCAACGCGAGGAACGCCTCTTTGGCGTGCTCTGCGCCCGGCTTGTCTTTGGAGTAAACCGTGACTGTGCCGCTGTCCTCTATGCTGACGGTAACGTCGTGCTTCTCCTGTATGCTCTTGATCGTCTTACCGCCCGGTCCGATGAGTAGTCCGATCTTCTCCGGGTCCACCTTGAAGCTGAGGATGCGGGGCGCAAACTCCGACAACGTCTCACGCGGCGCCTGAATGACCTCGTTCATCTTTTCCAGCACATGCATGCGCCCGCGACGTGCCTGCTCGAGAGCAACCGTCATGATCTCCTGGCTGACATTGGAGATCTTGATGTCCATTTGAAAAGCGGTGATTCCTTCCTTGGTTCCAGCGACCTTGAAGTCCATGTCACCGAGATGGTCCTCCTCTCCGAGGATGTCCGACAACACGACGGTGTTATCGCCTTCCTGAACCAGGCCCATCGCAATCCCGGCCACGGCTTCCTCGATCGGCACGCCGGCATTCATCAGCGATAGCGACCCGCCGCAAACCGTAGCCATCGACGACGACCCGTTGGACTCCAGAACCTCGGAGACAACCCGAACGGTATACGGGAAGTTCTCTTTGGTGGGGACCAGCGTCTCGAGTGCTCGATGAGCCAGGTGGCCGTGCCCGATCTCACGTCGACCGGTCCCCAGGCGTCCGGTCTCACCGACGGAGAATGGCGGGAAATTATAATGCAGCATGAAATGCTCGCGGCGGTCGCCTTCGAGGTCATCCATGATCTGCTCGTCGTAGACTGTGCCGAGGGTCGTGATCGCGAGTGCCTGAGTTTCGCCGCGCGTAAACAGCGCCGAACCGTGCGTCCGGTTGAGAACATCAATCTCACAAGTAATCGGACGTATATCTTCCGGTCCGCGCCCATCACAGCGTTTCTTGTGCTCGACAATCGAGCTTCGCATCACCTCACGTTCAACCTCTTCAACGATCTTGTGAAAACGCCCTTCGTCCTCTTCAGGCAGTTCTTCGCGGAACTGTTCAAGCGCTTCCTCGGCAACCGCCTTCAAGGCTTGCGAGCGTCCGAACTTGCCTTCCACGAACGTGGCCTCATTGATCTTCGGCCTGAGATATTCCCGCAGCTTGTCGGCGATTGGGAGCTCCTCCGGCTCCTCAACTAACGGCAGCTTGTCTTTCCCTACCCGCGTTCGCAGCTCGTCCTGCATGCGACACAGTTCGGCGATTGGAGCGCGCGCGGCCTCGATTGCCTTGAGCATGGCCTCCTCGGAGACCTGCTCGGCACCGCCTTCAACCATCATGATACCGTGTTCGCTCCCCGCGACCACGATATCAAGGTCACCCTGTTCAATCTGTTCGAATGTGGGATTGATGATGTACTCGCCGTTCAACAGCCCAACCCGTACCGCACCGATCGGCCCCTCGAACGGGACGTCGGAGATATGAACTGCAGCCGAAGCCGCGACCATGGCAACGACATCCGGCGGATTCGACTGGTCGGCCGATACCGTCGTCGGCACGACCTGAATCTCACGCTTGAACGCTTTGGAAAACAGCGGGCGCATCGGCCGGTCTATCAGGCGCGAAACCAGGATCTCCTTGTCCTTGGGTCGCCCTTCGCGTTTCAAAAAGCCGCCCGGGATCTTCCCGGCGGCGTAGTACTTCTCGTTGTACTCTACCTGCAGCGGTACAAAATCCCGTTCCTCGATCTTACTTCCGCAGCAGACGGTGGCAAGCACCGCGCTTCCGCCGAACGTGGCAAAAACTGCACCATTAGCTTGCTTCGCCATCTTGCCGGTTTCCAGAACTAACTCCTGGGCACCGATCTGCACTGAGATACGTTCCATTATTTCCTAAACCTCTTCTCGCCTGTCTCGCAATGCTATTTGCGCAGGCCCAATTGCTTAATCAAGGCACGATAGCCTTCAAGATTCCGGCGTCGCAGGAACTTGAGCAGACGACGACGTTGGCCGACGAGCTTCAAGAGACCGCGCCGAGAGTGATGATCCTTCTTATGTTCCTTAAAATGCTCTGTGAGCTCTTCGATCCGGGCAGTAAGCAGTGCGATCTGAACTTCGGTCCGACCGGTGTCATTCTGCCCGTTTCCAAACCGTGTGATGATTTCCTCTTTCTTTTCCTTAGTGAGCGGCATCTATTCTCTCTCCTTCACTCATTCCTGACGCTATTCTTGTAATCTGAGTTGGCGTAAAAAACGAACTCGATTTGTTGTATTGCAGTTTCGGGCCCACCGAATGTGGCTTTCCGTTGCGGTTAGACGGTCACGAGCCGAACTCCCGTTGGAACACAGCTCGACTTCAAACAGTCCGCTCCGTGGCAAGACCTGGGAGCAGTCGTGCTTACGCAGCCTACATTCCGTGTTGTCTCGCTCTAGCGGTGCATCGGCTACGTCCACTTCAAAATCACTTCCCAACAGGTGACGAACGCGTTCTAACTCGCCATCGAGCACCGCCCGCCGGATGACGGTGCTGCTCACGGGTACTTTGTGCTCATTATCGACGACCGGAGTAGCGATGTCAACCCTGACGCCGAGCGGCTCGAGGTAGCGGCGAACGTCGCGGGCGGTCATCTGCATCTCGCGGCCGCAGCGAAAATTACGTCCAATCGCCAGATAGCGTAGGTCGACGGCGCCTCGCAGGCGATCGAGGAACTCCTCAGCGCGCATGCGCCGGAAGCGGTCATCAAACTCTGCCAGAATTACCGTTCCCACGCCGAGCGACTCGAGCTTCTCGAGTCGCTGACCGAGCGTCTGCAGATCGCCCTGGTAGGTCTGCGGTTGCAGCCGGCGCGCCGGATTGGCGCGAAAGGTAAGCACCGCCGGCGTCGTCAGCTCTGAAAAGCCCCGCACCATCTCGATCAGCGACCGGTGGCCGCGGTGCACGCCGTCGAAGACCCCGATCGTAAGCGCAACCGGCCCCGGTATGGAGTCTCGCCTGTCAACAACCGTCTCCCAGTCGAGTATCCTCACCGGTCCTTCGCCCTCACAAACTGGTATCGCCACCGCCCCTGATCGCGCTCGATGAGAGCGATGAACCGCCGGTCGTTTTCAGCGAAAGCTGCAAAGAGCCCGTCCGAGTGAACGCGCTCGCGAACTTCGGAGAAAAACTCCCGCCCCAGCGGTGTGCCATGCTGCATGCGCTCAGCCGTTTGCGGCGATACGCTCAGTTGGCCGATTCCTTCGAGCAGCGGAAGGAACCGTTCCGGGGGAAGCAGATCGCGATGCGGCTCAAACGCCTCCGGCTCAACGGCCGCCTCCAGCGCGAATGCACCGATGCGGTCACGCCGCAGTTTCGTCACGTGGGCGCATGAGCCGGCGACCGCCGCAAGATCGCGCGCCAAAGCCCGAACATAGGTGCCCTTACTGCACAGCATGCGCAGTGCCAGAACCCCGGTCTCGGCCGAGTAATCGAGCAGATCGAGCTCGTAAATCGTAACCGGCCGTGCGCGCAGCTCCGGCAGCTGTCCGGCACGCGTATGCTGCGCGGCGCGCTTACCCCGCACCTTGACAGCCGAGTACGCGGGTGGCGTTTGCATGATCTCGCCGCGAAACCGCTCCGCCGCCTGCAGAACGGTTTCCCACTTCGGGATCGGGCCGGTGGCTGTCACCGCGCCCTCGGGATCTAAGGTAGAGGTTTCGGTGCCGAGCTGCAGCTCAGCGTAGTACTCTTTCGGAAGCGCGGTAACGTGAGGCGCGAAACGCGAGCAAAACCCGACCGCCGCAACCAGCAGTCCCTCGGCGAAGCGGTCAAGGGTGCCGGTATGGCCGACCTTACCGCTTTTTAGGCGCTGTTTTACCGGCTTCAACGCTTGAAACGAGGTTATCTCGGCCGGCTTATTGAGCAACACAAGGCCATCGTGTGCGGCGTTCACCCGTCGAGTTCCTCTATCCTCCTGGTAACTTCGTACCCCTCTCGCAGACTCGCGTCGGCAACGAACGTCAGTTGTGGAGTGAACTTGTACCGCAGGCGTCTGCCGATTCGTCCCTGCATAAACCCCGCTGCGTGGTTCAGCCCCGCGACTGCTCTGTCAAGCGCCTCAGGCTCCATGTATCCTCCAACGCGCACCTTGGCGTGTTTGAGGTCTTTGGATACGGTTACCCCGATAACAGTGACCAGCTCGGAAACACGCGGGTCGCGCACCTCACCGCTCACGATCAGGCTTCCCAGCTCGGTGTGCAGCTGGCTCTCGACCCGCTTCAGTCGCCACTCAGACATCGCTCATGCCACCTCAGGCGTCAGCTTTCTTTGACTTCACGTCGTCCAGGGTCTTGGCGACCTCCTTGTATTCGACCACCTCGATGACATCGCCGACCTTGATGTCGTTATAGTTCTCAAGTCCGATACCGCATTCGTAGCCGCTGTCTACCTCGCGCGCATCGTCTTTGAATCGCTTCAGGGACTCGATCTTGCCGCTGAATACCTGAATCCCGTCCCGGATCAAATGCGCATGCGCGTTACGCTTCACCTTACCGGAAGTAACATAACAGCCGGCAACCATCCCTATCTTCGGGACCTTGAAGGTGTCACGCACTTCGGCCTGTCCGATTACTTCTTCGGAGATATCGGGTCGCAGCATACCCTCCATCGCGTTCTTGATATCCTCGACTGCGTCGTAGATGATGTTGTACTTGCGGATCTCGACCTTTTCCTGTTCCGCCAAAGTTGCGGCACGGGTAGTCGGGCGCACATGGAAGCCGATAATAATCGCGTTGGAGGCAGCGGCCAGCATCACGTCGTTCTCGTTGATTGCACCCGCGGCGGCGTGAATTACCGAGAGGCGAATCTCCGGCGTCGAAAGCCGCTCCAGCGAGGACTGCAACGCCTCAACCGAGCCGTGCACGTCACCTTTGATGATGACCTTCAGCTCCTGGATTTCGCCCTCCTGGATGCTGTCGTAGAGGTTGTCAAGCGTGATCTTCTTGACGTTCTTGGCCACCTCGACCTTCTTCAACTCCTGGCGCTTGTCGCCGATCTGGCGCGCCACCTTCTCACTTTCGGTTACCTGGAACGGGTTTCCGGCGTCCGGTATCCCGGTAAACCCGAGGATCTCAACCGGCACCGACGGTGCAGCCCGCTGCACCTTGTTGCCGCGATCGTCAAACATCGCGCGGACCTTTCCGGGATAAATGCCGGCGACGAAGGAGTCGCCTACCTGGAGGGTGCCGCGCTCGATCAGCACCGTGGCAACCGTACCGCGGCCCGGGTCGATCTTTGATTCGATGACTTTGCCTTCGGCCTTGCAGTTGTGGTTGGCCTTCAGCTCGAGTATCTCGGCCTGCAACATCACCGACTCCAGCAGCTCTTCGATTCCCTCACGCTTGAGGGCCGAGACCTCGAGGTACATTGTGTTCCCGCCCCAGTCTTCCGGCACGAGATCGTGCTCTGAGAGCTGCTGCTTGACTCGATCCGGATTAGCGTTTGCGAGATCAACCTTGTTGATAGCGACGATAATTGGAACGCCGGCCTCCTTGGCGTGGTGGACGGCCTCGACCGTTTGCGGCATGACGCCGTCATTTGCCGCCACTACCAAGATAACGATATCGGTGACCTGCGCCCCTCGTGACCGCATCAGTGTAAAGGCCTCATGGCCGGGCGTGTCGAGAAAGGTCAACCTGCCCTGCGGTATCTCGACCTGGTAAGCGCCGATATGTTGAGTGATTCCACCGAACTCTCCGGCAACCACGTCGGTCGCCCGTATTGCGTCGAGCAGCTTGGTTTTGCCGTGATCGACATGCCCCATAACCGTGACGATCGGCGGCCTCGACTCAAGATCCGTTTCCCTGTCTTCCTCGGCCTCGATGATGGTTTCATCGTACAGCGACACGATTTTGACCTTACAGCCGTACTCGGCGGCGAGAATCTCGGCGGTCTCGGCATCGATCTGCTGATTGATGGTAACCATCATGCCCATCGACATCAGCTTCGAGATCAGGTCAGACGCTTTGAGGTTCATCTTCTTCGCGAGCTCGGCGACCGTGATGACCTCCATGATGTCGATCTCCTTGGGAACAGGGTTGGCCTTCGGTGCAGGCTTACGCTGCTTCACCTGCATCTGTTTCTCGCGCTCGCGCTCGCGATCTTTCTTGGACTGATACTCCTTGCGTTTGGAGCGATAGAAGCGCTTTGAGCCTCCCTTGGCATCCCCGCCTGTGGAGCCGGCACTCTCGCCGCTGCGCGGCGGCCCCGCCGGGCCGCGCCCGCCCGGAGCTCCGGCGCCGCCTTCGCGCTGCGGCCCGGTGCGCGGTCCGCCGCCGCGATAACCGCCGGACGGCCCGCCGGGCCCGCCGCGCGGTCCGCCTCCCGGTTGGTTTCGTCCGGCGCCCGCGCCGGCGCCGCTGCGTCCCTGCGGCCCGGAAGGACGTTCACCTGCACGCCGGTCGGGACCCATGCCGCGTGCCGCAGGGCGCCCGCTGCCGGCACGGTCACCCGCAGCGCCCGCCTGTTGCCCCGAGGTGTCGCGTGCTCGCGGGGGTTCGCCCCCCTCGCGCGTCCCTGCACGCTCCCGGGTCGCCTCGGGCCGGCGCTGGCGGTCGTCTTGCGGCTGCTCGCCTCGCGACTGCGCCGGTCCGGCAGAGTCGCGAGCGCTCTCGGGCTCACGCTGCTGTTGCTGAGGCTGCTCCGCCCGGGGCGAACCTGCAGCGCCGGTCTCAGCCGCGGCGGTTTCGGGTGCGGTGCGCTGTGCGGAAGCGTGATCTGCGTCAGCCGAGGTTTGCGCCTGCCCTTTCGGCTTGCGTTTCACGACAACGCGGACTCTCTTCTTTTCGGTCTTTTCGCCCGACTGTCCGGTTTTGTCCGCGGCTTGTTCCTTTTTATGCTTGATAAGCGTCGCTTTCGGCTTTTGCTCTTTCTTTTCCTGATCTTCCGCCATATACACACCTTTCTCTATAGCCGCCTCATCTCACGACGAGACTCCTTCTTCATTCTCTTCATCCTGCTCGATGATCTCGACGCTATCGGCGATGATCTCGCGGATCTGTTCGACATCGTCCTCATCGAGCCCCTCAATGCGACGAAGCTCATCCTCTTCAAGACCGATTAACTCGACGACGTCGGTAATGCCGTGCTGCTCGAGCGCATCCACGATCCTGTTCGAGATGTTCGGTAGCTCGGCAATATTCGTGATCTCCTCGCCCTCGTCTTCAGCCTCGGTTTCCTCTACCTCAGCTTCCGCT
>PUNW01000317.1 GCA_003552665.1 Spirochaetaceae bacterium
CCACAGCCCCATTCGGGGCGCGTCGACAAACCGTCGCTCGCCGGGAGGCTCGCCAGGACGCTCGCCGCGAAGGGCGTTTTGGGACTCGCGCTCCGAGCCACCCTCGGGGGGAAGACCAGGCGGCGGGTGTGGTGTCTCGAGTGGGCCGCCCGGCTTGGGCTTGAGTCGGTAATCACCTGACAGATGCTCGCGCGCAAGGTCGACACCGGCCGGCAGATCGGCGAGCCCAATGCGGCGCAGCGCGTAGCCGTCGCTGCGGTAGGTGGCGTAGTACAGGCTTCCCGCGTGTTCCTCAGCCGCGATCACACCGATGGAATCCGCGAGGAGCGGACGGAGCGTGTCGCTCCCGCGTTCCCACGCATGAAGCACCAGCATGCCGTCGGTTTCGACACTGAGGAGAATCCGATCATCGCCGGCGTAGCGCGCCCGGTATGCGGGGCTGTCGGGCGGTAACGGAATAGTGTTCGGTTCGCCGGCGGCAGGCGCACCGGGCTCCGGCAGGGAGAGCTCGCGTACGGTCTGCACGCCGCGGTCGTTCTCGCTAAAGAGCAGTCGCGTCCCATCCGGAGATACCTGCGGCCAGTAGAGCCTGCGCCCGTCAGCGGGTTCGTATAGCGGCGCCACCGCGCCGCTGCGCAGGTCAACCCATACCAGGCGTCGATCACTTCCGGCCCGCTGCACCCCAACCGCACAGCGCTCGTTTACGAACGTCGGATGGTGTAGCCCCGAAGCGTCGGGGATCCTCTGCACGCCCGTTCCTTCCTGCCACAAATACAACTGAGCCGCCTGCCGTTGCGGCCCCCGGTGCTGCATCGTCGTGCGATACGCGCTGAACAGGATTCGTCGGCCGTCCGGCGATACATCAAAGCTCGCCCCATCGACCAGCGCTCCGGTTCTGATCACTTCCTGCTCTTCAATTTCCGGCGCAGACGGTAGCCTCACAATCGCAGCCGGACGGTCAGGCCGGGTCCGGAATGTGTAGAGGCCACGCTCGGTGATACGAGGCAGGTGATAGTCTCCCACGATCGCCGGGCTCACCGCCTTCCCGCTCGGCAAAGACCGTCGCCAGCCGAAGCGTTGCTCGAGCCGGCGCGTCATGAACAGAAAGTGACGCTCGGCCGCAACACCGGTGACGCGCTCAATTGCGCGCTCCCAGCTGTAGACTGGGAACCGCAGGTACTCCTGCTGGATGCGCGCTACCACATCAGCGCCGTACTCGGCAGTCAGGTAGTCGATCAATAGATAGCCTGCAACGTAAAACCGGCCACGGGGCGGGCGGTACGAATCAAAGCCGGCGCGGGCATAGTCAAACATCTGATCTTCGATGACCGGCGCCGCATAGTAGTGCTCAAAATACGGCGAGCGTCCCCGCCCGCCCCGACTGAAACGCGTTTCACCTTCCACCGCCACACCTTCGATCGCCCATCCGGGCATGAACAGCCCCGGGAAGGCAAGAACCGGTTCACCGAACACGCGACTGAAGAGGCGTAGCGCTCCCTGCTCGTACATGAGGTGCAGGTGATGGATGAGCTCGTGCACGAAGACGAGGTGCAGCCAGTCCTCGGTGCGAGCCCCAACCCACGGAGTCGTCGGCGCGGCTACATGCACCGCGATATGATTAGGCGGCAGCGGCATGAAGTAACCGTTGGCGGCGTCCGTGCGTCCGTTGATCCAGACCTGGATGCGGCGCTGCGGCCGGTTTTCGAGGTAGCGGGCGAGCTCATCGAACACCTCGTCGGCGTACGCGGCTATCTCGGCCGCACTGTCTCGATCGCGCGGTTCATAGATAATGCGGAAGTGCTCGGTATCAAGGCGACGATAGCCTCTGAACGGCGCTTCGGCCGCGGGCTCGCGATCAACGCCCGCTGCCTGGGCACCCGGCGGCGCAGCCCCCGTGGCGCTCGCCCCTGAATGCCCGGCGCCGCCCCACGGGTTGGATGGCGCAGCAGCACTCACCACGGCAGCCGCTAGGACAAAAACAGCCGCTGCTACCGCCGCTCGCACCGGTCCGAAGAATTGAACATACACGATCGCCCTACTCCAGCCACCTATATTGCTCGGAAGTATACCGTATGCTCGCCGGTAAACACAGCGCCCGCACCGGTACTGCAGGATGGATGTGTGCTTCGGCGAAGACCGATTCAGCTACGCTGAAAGCTGTGGCGCGGTCATACCGGCACGACGAGTGTGCGGTGGACATTTCGAAGGCATCCACCTCGGGTCTATTTTCTTGAGTAATTTGGTCTTAATATCTTTATGGAGTATTCGGCTGGACTATGGGAGCTCCGTCTTTGTATCTTAGAAATACATAACGGTGTACTCTGAACAACGAGAGCTTCAATTTGCTAAATACGCCAAATTGCGTTGTCGGCTTTTGCGCAACTACAGGATTCATGCTACGATTATTGTAAACAAGTAGTTGCGCTATCGATACGAGGACACTTTTTCGCGAAGGTTGGTATCCGGCGCACAGCCATGGACCGTGCACGGCGGCATACTGACTGCGAGCCCGCACCTCATGACCGCCCCCTCCCGTAGATCAGCCGAGGCGCCGGACCGCCACATGTAAGGAGGGTGCGATGCTGACCTACCTCGAGAAG
>PUNW01000123.1 GCA_003552665.1 Spirochaetaceae bacterium
AGGAGCGCTGCAAGATACAACGCCGCCGCGACTCGAAATCGGGGCGAGGTTGGATCGGACACGCTGTCGCCGAGAAATGCAAGAATAAACAGCATCGGACCGTTGCCGAGAAACGATGCGAGCAGGAACTGCCGGAAAGAGATCCGTGTGACACCGGCTATGTAGTTCTGCACCTCATACGGCACCGTCGGCAGCAGCCGCAGATAGAAGAAGACCAAAAACGCGTGCCGATTGACCAGCTCGACGTACTTCTGTACGCGAGTATTGCCGAGCGCGCCTTCTATTCTGGCACGGCCCAGCCGCCGCGACACGGCAAACGGCAGCAAACTAGCGAACGGCGTAAGCCCGTAGGTCAGCATGCTCCCCCGCACCGTTCCGAACGCCAGACCGGCCGCCATCGTCATTACGGTTGTTGCGTAGGGAACGAAGACCGCCCCCAGGTACAGTACGGCCCAAACCAGCGGCGCGAACGGTCCGAACCCAAGCACGAGCTCCTTGACCGCCGGCGGGTCTGCGAGCTCGGCTCGTGCCGCTGCTACCAGCGCCGCTAGGAACGGCGCTACAACAAGCACGCGCACGAGCCCTCGCGCAAAGGCCCGTAGCAGGCTTTCCTTGCCGCTGGTCATCACCGGTCATCATAGGTGCTCCGCCTGAGAACTGCAACCACAGTCCCGAACATGGCCTAAGAACCATCCCCCGAAGCCTACGTAGTTCTACCGACCCCCGTATTCCGCCGCCTCAACTGCAAAATACGTAGATTCCTCGATAGCCCGCAGTCCCCGGGGACGCTACTGTCACACCTCAGGAGGCTTTGCTATGCGAAGATCAATACAGTATGCGATTGCGTTGGGGTGGGGCCTGACGCTCGCGCTCGGCACACCGCTCACTGCGGTTCACGCGGCCCCGCCTGACGCAGGGGCAGCCGAGGCCGCAGGAGAACACACGACACAGGTGCAGCGGATCGAGGCTCACGCAGGGGCAGCCGAGGCCGCCCGCACTTCCCCCGCGGCCCCGGCCGACAGCCCCGCCCGCAGTATCACCTTCGGTGTGGTGTTCGACGGGCCGTGGCACGCAAACGAGGAGGCGCTCGCGCGCTTCAGCGCTGAGTTTGCACGGGTGCTCGGTAGCTCGGTAACTGCCGAGTTTCCCGAGGAGCACCATCGCTCGGCCGAGCTCACGCGCCGCAGCGTCGACCAAGAAATCGAACACATGATGAACGACGCCGAGCTCGACGCGGTGATCGCGTTCGGCCCGCTCGGCTCGCAGGCCCTGCTCGAGCTCGAGGATCCGGCTAAGCCGGCCGTGGCGGCGGCCACCTTACCGCGTGCTCTTCGCCGCGGATCGGCGGCTCCCGACGGTCCGCTTTCGGAGCGCGTGGTGGCGGTTGAGCTGCCGCTGCGCCCCGGACCCGATCTCACCCGCCTGGACAGTCTCTTTGCGGTTGAACGCACCGTGACCGCGGTACCCGAGGTCTATCTGCGCGAGCTTCCGTTCCTGCGCGAGGCGCTCGCCGGCGAGCTGCCGGCCCGTCCGCAGTCGATGCTCGCCGCAGTCGATGACGCCGGCCGAGTTTGGGCGGTGGATGAAAACGCCGAAGACGACGGAACGGATCGCGACCACGGCGCGGACCAGGCCGATGGAACCGAGCGCAGCGTTAAACGGGAGGAGCTCGCGTTTCCGAACGGCGCCGAGCTGGTGTATCTCCTGCCGATGGCGCAGCTCGATCGGGCCGGTACGCGCGAGCTTCTGCTGCGCCTGCATGAGGACGGCCTTGCCACCGCCTCGGCGCTCGGCGAGCTCGAGATAGGCTCCGGCGTTACACTGCGCATGCGCGAGAGCCACCTCGAGCGCATGGCGGCGCGGGCCGCGGGCGAGTTCCGCGATCTGCTCCGCACCGGCTCCACCCCGCCGGTAACGCACACCGTGCGCGCCGCCGATGCCGTGGTCGCCGACCGCAACGCACTTCGCGCCCTGGGTCTGTCACCGCGGCGGGAAGCGTTGCTGGAGGTCCGGTTCGTCGACGGCACGGAAGAGGCCTCCGAGCGCATCTCGCTGTCCGGCGCGGTGCTCGCGGCGCTTTCTGATAACCTCGACCTCACGGCACAACGACTGGGACGCGAAGCGGACGACTCGCGCGTGCGCCGCGCGCGCTCCAATCTCTTTCCGAAGCTGGACGCGTCCACGACCTTTCGGGCAATCGATGAGGATCGCGCCGAGAGCCTGTTCGCGCCTGATCAGTTCTCAGCCGTGGCCGGACTCGAGCTCACCCAGGTCATCTGGTCCGAGCCGGCGCGCGCCAACCTGCAAATTCAGCGATTGCTCGCCGACAGCAGCACGCACGAGCTCGAAGCGTTTGAGGCCGACACAGTTGAAAGCGCCGCGGCGGCCCATTTTGACCTGCTGCGCACCGGCTCGCTCGTGGAGCTCCGCCGCAGCGATGTTGCCCAACTGCAGTTCAACCTGGCGCGAGCCGAGGACCGGCGCGCGGTCGGTGAGGCCGGCCCGGAGGATGTGTACCGGTTTCGAAGCGAGCTCGCGCTCGCTCGTCGCGAGCTTTCGAACGCCATATCCAAACACCAGCAAGCGACGATGAACCTC
>PUNW01000028.1 GCA_003552665.1 Spirochaetaceae bacterium
AACGCCAGTGCCGCGCCGACACCGATCAAGCCGTAATCCATTACTACCTCTCCTCTCTTCCCATTGAGAATTGTTTTTGAAACGGTCTATACGGAAAGCCACTCCATTCCATACCCAAGTGACTCGAGAACTCCAGCATATTCAGGCGCACGCCGTGAACAATCACCGCCAGGGCAGCCATCAGGAGGTTGAGGGTGTGCCCGATGAACAGAACAACCACCGCCGCAACAATCCCGATCACACCGCCTACACCGGCGCTCAGATCACCGGCCATGTTGTTGAACGCATTCGCAATCTCCACCGTCGCCAAACCAACCGCGAACAGGCGAATATAGGAGATGATGTCGGAGAATGCGCTAATGCTGTCGAGGAAGTTCGGCAGAAAGTTCGCAAATCCCCTTCCCACTCCAACGGCGAACGAAACGCCGTCTTCCTGTTGCGAACAGAGGAACACCACCACCAGGCCGATCGCGACCATCCACAGCGAGTGCGTCGGCACCGGAAACCGGTCAGGATCGATAACAAGCGCCAGCACCAGATAGAACAACCCCAGGACGATCAGCAGCCAGCCGATCTCGGTAAACGCGCGCAAGCGCGTCTTCAGCGCACCGTGGAACTTACGGATGAAGTTCCACAGATGTGCGATCGTCAGCTGCAGCGTACCGAGCACAAAACAGATCAGCTGTACGTTGTCAGCGCTCGCCGGATTCCAGGTGGAGATCGGCTCGATCACCAACCCCGACAGCACCGGCAGCTCGGCGAACGGCTCATAGCCGAACCAGTTACCGGTAAGCGTACCCCAGATCACGGTGGCCGCGCTCAGTAGCAGCAACAGTACGTTGCCTTCCGAAACCTGCCCGTACCGCCGCTTGCCGTGTCGCGCCGCCGCCACCGCACCGGCGAAGACGATCACACCGTATCCGGCGTCACTGAGAATCATCGCGAAGAAGACCGTGAAGAACACCAGAAACAGCAGGCTGATATCCAGCTCGCGGTACCCGGGCACCGTAGCGATCAGCTTGAACACCGGCTGTATGATGCGCACCGGTTTAGGATTCCTCACCAGCGTCGGAACCGAGTCATCAGGCCCCGGGTCGCGAACCATCAGCCCCCAACCCTCGCGCGCGGCAAGCTTGCGAAAGCTCTTCACCTCCGGCTCCGGAATAAAGCCGGTGATGTAGGCAACGCCCGCTTCGCCGGCCATTCCGGCGCGCACGCGTTCAAACTCAAGCCGCTCAGACAGCAACTGCCCCGCGCGCTTCAGGTGCTCCTCGTATGCCGCAATTTCACCGAACTTCCGATCGATTTCGCCGATCTGCTCGGTCAGCTCGTCGCGCTTTCGTCGCAGTGTCGCGCTGCCGTGCTCAGGCAGGGGTACCGGCTCCGTCTCCGGCAGCTCAGACTCATCAAACACAACCACCGCGAAGCGAACCACATCCTTCGATCGGCCTATCGCAAACGCATAGGCACACTCGAGCGCCTGGAACTCGTCAGGGGACAGCTGATACAGTCGAACCACGATTCCGTACTGCTCAAGCTCGCGGATAGACTCGCTATCCACCTCACCCCAGGGCTCAAGTCTGAGCAACTCGCGGTCGATCTTATCGCGCTGCTCGCGCAACTCCCGGCGCCGTTCAGCCTCGGCGACGAGGCTCTCAGCCTGGTCATACCCGGCTTCACCGTCGGTATCCTCTGCCAGGCGAGCGGCAATCTGCTGCGCTTCGGCCGACTCGGCCGCGGCCGTCTGTGCTTCGGTGCGCTCATCCTCCGGAGGCAACAGCGCCCGCGCGCGCTCGATTGTGCCGATGCGCTCTTCGAGCTTCGCAACCTCGTCGCTCTGGACTGCACCGGACTCGAGGTGCAGCACGCCCGCCTCGCGCATGCGCTCGACGGCCGTTTCGCGATCACTTTCCATGACCACGACCGCGAGCTTCTTCATTGGAACAATCATTGTTTCACCTTTGCGAGCTTGTTCTTGGAGATCTTGCCCCGCACCACCGCCGCAGTCTGTTGGTCCCCTAGGTAGATCTGGATCACCCGAATGTTCTCTTTGGTATCAGGGATCATCACCTTCTCGAAGAGGTTTACGCGCTGGGTGGTGATCCGCAGCTCTTCAGCCAGTAAGCGCTGTTGCTCGCGCAGCACCTGAATCTCGGCGTCGAAGGCGAGCAGATCCTTCAGGCGCTTGATCGCGGCATCCACCCACGGGGGATAGACGAACAGGTCATACGGGATCGCCTGGAACACAATGCGGTTGAACACCGGAATGTCGATACCGGCGATGTTGCCGGTGTCGGTCTCAAGCGTCTCCACCTTAACCAGGTCCTCGAGCCCAAGGTTCTCGCCGAAGACCTCAACCCATTCCATGATCTCGTTATAGAGCTTTTCGCGCTCGGCAGACTTCCGGCGTTCCTCAGCCTCCACCTGTCGGATGACCATCTGCAGCTGCTGTTTCTTCAGCTGCAACGTCGGCAGATAGCGTTCGAAACGCTTGAGCATGTCTTTCTGGCGCTTCAGCTCGTTCTTCGTGAGCTTGACCTTGGCCATCGCTTACGCTATCTCCTCTTTCCTCGGCCAGTACTGTTTCA
>PUNW01000378.1 GCA_003552665.1 Spirochaetaceae bacterium
CCCGGGAGTGCGGGACCCCTGAGTTTCGGGATATCGTATACGCCGATGCCGGGTGCTCTCTCAGAAGCGAGAGGTACACCTTCGCCTCGTACTCGGTGAAACCCGCCGTAATCAGCTCTTCCAGAGTCTCGTCGTACCAAGGATTGCCCGTCGAATTAATGGTTTTGGGTTTCATAGCAGGACTCTACCATACCTCGCACTCCGTGTTCGACCAAGCACACTACGATAGAATTAACTACTGCCGTAGTGATTCTAGGCCCGTTTACTCCCCCTGTCAAGTTTTTTGGGGCGAAATAATCACGACTATAGTAGTGAATTGCGCTGTTTTTCGTTGACAGCCGCATAGCCCGGCCCTATAATCGCGTTACACCTGCAGGAACAGCCGCCGGCAACCGGCCACGCATTCTCTTCGATGCTACAGACTCTACAGGAGGCGATGATGAGGGAACCGATTCGCACCGTGGTATTAGGGTCGGGACACATGGGGTCCGAGATAATCAGGCTCATTCTCGAAAAAGAGGGCTTTGCGTTGGCCGGTGTGTACGGCAAGCGCAAGACTCGACACGGGATGGACGTGGGAGAGGCGCTCGGCCTCGGGCGCACGCTTGGCGTATCGATCGATACCGATCTGCCCGGCCTTCTCGACCGCACGAAGCCGGACGTCGTCGTGCAGGCGACCAGCTCCACGATGTCACAGTCGGAAGCGGAGATGACGGCTGCGCTGGAGGCCGGAGCGGACGTAGTATCGATCTCTGAAGAGGCCAGTTTCCCCTGGCACAAATCCCCCGAGATCGCCGAGAAACTGGATGCGCTCGCCAGGAAGCGCGGGAAGAGCGTGTTGGGCACCGGTATCAACCCGGGCTTCGTCCTGGATCTCCTGGTAATCGCGCTTACCGGTGTGTGTTATCGAGTGGACAGGATCAAGGCCACCCGCGTCAACGACCTCTCGCCGTACGGCTACAACGTCATGAAGACCCAGGGGGTGAACCTCACGCGGGAAGACTTTGAAAACGGCGTCGCCGACGGGAGCGTGGTCGGCCACTTCGGGTTCCCCGAATCCATGCGCATGATAGCCGGCGCGCTCGGGTGGAAGATAGACCGCATCGTCGAGAACCGCGAGCCGATCATCAGCACGGTCGAGCGCGACGGCGGAGAGGCCGGTACCATCCGGCCGGGTTACACGGCGGGCTGCAATCATACCGGGATAGCTTACGACGCGGCCGGCAACCCGATTATCGAGTTGTACCATCCGCAGCAGGTGCACCCCGAGGCGGAGGGACAGGAGACCGGGGACTATATCGAGATCTACGGGCAACCGGAGATCAGATTTTCCAGCGGCCCCGAGATCCCCGGTGGGATCGGAACGGTGGCTTTGGCAGTGAACATGATTCCGAGGGTGATCGATGCCGAGCCCGGCTTCCGGACGATGGCGGACCTCCCGGTTCCGTCGGCGCTCATGGCGGACGTTCGAACGCTGCTGAAGCGCTAAGGCCCGGCGGGCGCGCCGGCCGTGAAGGAGATGCGGACGTTGGATATCAACTCAGTAATCGCGACCCGCTCAAGTGTTCGCTCGTACGCTCGCGAACCGGTTGCATCCGAAGCGATTACGGCCTGCCTCGAGGCGGCGTGTCTTGCGCCTTCGGCGTGCAATGCCCAACCGTGGCACTTCGTGGTCGTCACCGAGCCGGAGGCGCGTGCGGAACTTGCCCGCCTGAGCCTTGGTCCCGGCGGTGTAATGAACCGATTTGTCGAGCAAGCGCCGGTCATTGTAGCGGTAGTAGCCGAGCGCCCGAATATCTCGTCACAGATAGGTGCCGCACTCAAGCGCAAACCGTTCTATCTTATAGACATCGGCATCGCGGCCGAGCACTTCTGTCTGCAGGCTGCCGAGCTCGGTCTCGGCACCTGCATGATCGGCTGGTTCTCCGAGCGCAAAGCGCAACGCCTGCTCGGCATTCCACGCTCGCGCCGCCCGGTGCTCCTAATCACGCTCGGCCGGCCGTCCGGCGAACCGGCGTTGCGCTCCCGCGCCGGAGCGCACGACGTCTCATCGGCTGAGCCGCCGCCCAAGCACCGGAAACCGCTCACCGCTATCGCAAGCCGTGAGCGCTACGGACAGCCCTGGCCTGCCGGCACCGGGTAAGAAGCCCTCTCTCGCTATGTGCTGATTTCTCGCCGGCATGACGCGACCGATGCATGCGATCAACCGCCCTCACCTCCGTTCCCATCATCGCCTTGCTGCGGAAGGGGTTGCCGAGCGCTCGCTTGATGGGAAAAACCCGCAACGCTTGCGGCAGCCGGTAGAAGAGGCGAAGCATCGCCGCGGAGGGCCCGGTATCGGAAAACACGTAGTCTCCGGCATCACGGACCGGCTGTTTCAGCACCCTCCTGATTTCTTCCTGGATGTCGTGGGTGGACTTGGTGTTCACTCCCCGAATGAGCAGCGGCAGGGGAACGCGCGTGCCCTCAACACGCTTCTCGACAATCACCGAGACGTCGACATCGGCAAAAGCCACCGTACGCCGGCGTCCGCCGGCAAGCGCATGCATCTGAGGGTCGGCCGCAACGGCGTCGCCGATCGTCTTCA
>PUNW01000050.1 GCA_003552665.1 Spirochaetaceae bacterium
GCCGGGCTCGGGCAGTCGGTCAACGCCATGGTGCAGCAGGCCCTGCCGGCGGCCGGAAGTCTCGAGAACCCCTGGCAGCGCGCATTGGCGTTTACCGAGATCGCGTTGATCTCGCGTTCCGGCGGTGAGGGCCGCAATGCCGAATCAAACGTGCGGCGCGCGGTGGCCGAGCTCGAGGCAGTCGAGGTTTTGGCGCTTTCCGAAGATGACGCCCGACTGCTCCTGCGGGTGGCGGCGAACCTGTCGCAGCTGGAGCGGCACGACGAAGCAGTTGCGGCTTTGCGCCAAATCCCGTTCAATCACCTGCATGCGCGGGGCCTTGCCGAAATCGGGTCGGCGTACGCGCGCCAGGGTTCACGCAGCTCGGCGTTCGTGATGTTTTCGCAGGCGGTGCGCGAGGGTGAGCAGAGTGCGGATGCCTTCCGGCGTGCGGAAGTCTACGCTGAAGTTTCCCGCCGCTACCTGGAAATCGGCGAAGGCCAGCTCGCCGGCCTGAACGCAGACTTCGCCCGTACAACCGCCGCGGAGCTCGAGGACGAGTACCAGAAGGCGGCGGTATTCGAACAGATCATTCGGGTGTACATCGCCGAGGGCGAAATAGACCTCGCGACCGAGCTCGGCGAGCAGCTACGCGACCCCTTCCTGCGGGCCGAGGTGCTGACCGAGGTCGCGCAGCAGATGCACGCGGCGAATCTGCGCGCCGAGGCCGTGCATACGCTCGAGCGGGCGCTGGCGGCGGCCGAGGAATCGGAGTTCCTGCGTGATACGTTGCTGCGCCGGGTTGCCACCGCGTTCGGGGAGATGGAGCAACTTGAGCGCGGACTTGAGATCGTCGAGCGGATCGAGAGCGCGCACGATATCGCCCGCGGGCTTGCGGATCTCGGCGCGGTCGCAGCCGGTTCGCGCGACGGACGCCTGCCGCGTGACACAGAACCGCTGCGTCGCATCGAAGCTCGGATCAGCGAGCTGTAAACCGGCAGCCGGTCGCGGGGCTACTCCGGGCCGCGTGGCGTAACCCGAGCCCGAGCTGCGTGGCCGGACCGTGCGCCGGCTGCTACTCCGGGCCGATTTTGGTGCCGAAAAAGGACTGCCCGCGGAGGATCCGGGCGAGGTTGTCGATATTCCTCCCGCCGGCCGCGATCACGGCGAGGCGCAGCTCGGCGGCTTTGCGGGTGGCTACCGGGTCGAACGGCAGGTTGCTGCCGGGTGTCCAGTCGTCGCCGACCAGCTTACGAAACTCGCTCCAGCTGACGCGCTCAAGCGGGCGCGCGTCCTGTGAAGTCTTGGGATCCGCGGTGTAGACCTGCGCCACGTTGGAGAGGTTCACGACTGTGGCGGCCCCGAAATGCTCGGCAAGAAGCACCGCGTCATAGTCGGTGGAGAATCCCGGCTTCCAGCCGGCGGCAATCAGGACCCGGCCGGTCATCCTGCCGACCGCCGTAGGGTCGGTCACCACTTCGTCCCGGCAGTCCTCCCCGAACAAGGCCTTCAGCAGCTGCGCGTTCAGGCGTGTGGCGGCGATGCCGATCCAATCGGCTTCGTCGCGATCCCAGGCGGCCTCAATCGTCCGATACGCTTGTTGGTACATGCGCGCCGGCCCGCCGCCGCCGACTACCAGGACAATACGGTCCTCTGAGGAGCGCAGATGGTCACGAATAGTACTGCAGAAGCGGGTTAGAAAGTCGGTGTCGGGGTGTTCGGGCGCGACAATCGAGCCGCCGAGCGAGAGAACGTGCGTCATTACGCGCTCCTTGCGGTGTAGTGGCTCATCCTACGCGGTAAGGATCGGAGAATCAAGCCGTGGCAGCCGTGGCAGCGGTGGCTTGGGAAACCTGCACCGGCATTAGTATATTTGTAGTGTAGGGAGGATGGTCATGAGTGAAGATCTGACCGACTTTCTCCGTGCCTGGGAGTACGACCCGGAGCACACAATGCGCATAATTCAGGCCGACGACGGCCGTAAGGTGTTGCAGGTGCGGCTGCCTCTGGGGGTGGAGCAATACGAGCTCGACGGACGTCCCGACGGCGCGCGGCCGCACGGGTACGATACCGCGCTCGATGAGCTCGAGCACAAGCTCGAGCAGCATCAGCACGAGGCGGGCAGCGCCGAGGCGTTTCGGATTGGGCACGACGATGCGGTGCGGCTGCAGAATGAAGGGGTTTTGTTTTATCATCGCTATCTCATGTTGTTTCAGATGAGCGATTTCGACCGTGTTGCGCGCGACACCGAGCACAACCTGCAGCTCTGCCGTCTGCTTGAACAGCATTGCGACAACGAAGATGACCGCAATGCCGTGCTGCAGTTTCGACCGTATATCATCCGGATGAACGCGATGTCGCGCGCAATGATGTCGTTGAATGACGAGCTGCAGCAGGTCGCCGAGCACATCCTCAACAGCGCGATCGAGGAGATCGAGGCGCTGCCGGAGATTGAAGCCCCGGCCTTCCAGTTCGAGCGAATTCGCTCGCTGAACTATCTGCGCTCAGCTACCAAGCAGCTCGGTCAGGTGAGTCCGAGCCCGGTGGCGAAGCTCGAACGCGAGCTGAAAGAGGCGGTAGCCGAGGAAGATTATGAGCGAGC
>PUNW01000328.1 GCA_003552665.1 Spirochaetaceae bacterium
CACCGGTACTCGGCATCGTGGCGGCCTGTCTGCTTGCAGCAGTCGGAAATGCGACCGCGTTCTTGATACTATTGATCTCAGGGAGGCAGTATGGACATGCATAAGAAAAGTGATGCGCCCGAAAACACGCCCGACCATAGCAGACGACAGTTTCTCAAAGCCGGAGCTGCCGGCGCGTGCATGCTGGGTCTCGGCGCATTTGTCGGGTTTTCGCGGTTCGCGAGAGCGCAGACCGTCCCTAACGGCCAACCCGCTCCCCCCCAAACAGCCGAAAAAGGATTGATCCGCCGCAAGCGCTCGCCCTGGTTCACCTCGGGCCGGAGCGGCAGAATAACCTGCACCCTGTGTCCAAAGGGCTGCACCCTCAGCCCCGGCGAGCGCGGAGCCTGCCGGGTGCGCGAGAACGATGGCGGCGAAGGCTACACCTTGGTCTACGGGAACCCGGCGCTGGTACAGCTCGACCCGGTGGAACGCAAGCCGTTTTTCCACGTCCTGCCGGGAACCAAGGCGCTTTCGGTTTCCACCGCCGGGTGCCCGTTGGAGTGCCGATTCTGCGAGGTTTGGGATATGGCCCTGGTCCCCCCGGAGGATCTGCACGCCTACGATCTTCCGCCTGAGGAGGTTATCCGGCACGCGCGCGGGATGGAGGCGCGGTCGGTGAGTTACGCATTCGGGGAGCCGATAGCGTATTATGAGTATGTCCACGACACCGCAGCCCTCGCCCGCGAGAACGGTCTGCTGAATCTGCTGCACACGAGCGGCTATATCAAGGCCGAGCCGCTGGCCGAGCTTTCCCCTAAGCTCGACGCAATCAACGTAGACCTTAAAGGGATGGACTCGGCGTTCTACCGCGATGTCGTCGGCGGCGAGCTGGAGCCGGTACTCGAATGTTTGAAACAGCTCAAAGCCGACGGTGTTCACATCGAGATCACCAACATTGTGATCCCCACGCTCAATGACGACCGTTCGATGATCACGCGCATGGCGGAATGGATCGGCAACGAGCTCGGGCCGGATGTACCGCTGCACTTCGCCCGTTTCTACCCGCTGTACAAGCTCGCGAACCTGCCGCCGACACCGGTAGCCACGCTCGACGAAGCAAGGAACGCGGCCAAGGATGCGGGGCTGAACTACATCTACGTTGCGCGCGTGACCGGGCACGAAGGCGAAGACACCTACTGTCCGGCGTGCGGTGAAACCGTGATCGAGCGGCTTGGGTTCGTCGTGGAGGAGATCCGGATGGAAGACGGCCGTTGCGCCGCCTGCGGACAAAAGATCCCGGGCCGTTGGGCCTGAGCCGCACCCCGCAGCGGGTCGGCTCAGCTTGCGCGGCGCATATGGAGCTCGTACTGCGACAACGAACGCCGGTCCAGATTCTCAAGGCCGGCTTCCTTGGCCCAGGTCATAGCCTCGACGAACTCCTCAGAGGTGATCGAGCGCGCGATTTTATCGTAATCAAAAGCCTCATGCTCGACCCGGTACTGAGACATGATGTTCACGTAGGTGTCCTTCGGCAGGTTCTCAGCCACCCATTCAACAAACTCCCGCGGTCCTGAGACGCGGTTCGGCATCACGAGGTGGCGTATCATCACCCCGCTCTTCGCCACTCCGCGCCTGTCGGTCTGCAGCACCCCCACCTGGCGGTGCATCTCGAGGATGGAAGCCTTGGCGTGCTCGGGGTAGTCCGGCGCCCCGCCGAGGTATTTCCGTCCCTGTTCAGGGTCCATGAACTTCAGATCGGGAAGATAGATATCAACAATGCCGTCGAGCATCTGCACGATCTCGGGCCGTTCGTACCCGCCGGTGTTGTAGCACAGCGGAAGCCGGAGCCCTTCCTTCATCGCGATACGTGTTGCGCTGAGAATATGCGGCATCACGTGCGTGGGGGTCACGAGGTTGATGTTATTGCAGCCGTTGCGCTGCAGCCTGAGCATCAACTCGGCGAGTTGCTCCTCGTCGATTTCCCTTCCCCTACCCTCATGTGCAATCGGCCAGTTCTGGCAGAACACACAGCGCAGGTTACAGTTGGAAAAGAACACCGTACCGGAACCGCTGCGGCCCACGAGCGGCAGCTCCTCTCCGAAATGGGGCTGGGCCGAGTACACGACCACCTTCTCCGGAGCCCGGCAAAGCCCAACCTCCCCCCGTAGCCGATTCACGCCGCACTTGCGCGGACAGATATCGCACTGCTCCAGGCGCGCATAGGCTGCATCGATGCGTTCGGTGAGCGTCCCGTCACGCTCGCTCTTCAGATAGGCGGGCTCCCAATCGTCATTCGCGATGCCGTTGCCGTTGGCGGGCTCTTGATCCGGCTCCAACTCCCGCGGTTCCTGGCCGCCGTAGCCTTGGAGGAGCAACGACCCGCCGGCAACCACAGCCGACTTCAGGAAACCTCTCCGCGAAATACCCATCGCACTCGCCCCCAAATTGATACCGGTAGCTGTTATAGATAAGAATAGCACAGTTCTTGGCCGGCAGGCAATCTGCCTTTTTTCTCAGTTTATTAGTAGTGCATAGAGGCAGCACACTCGCGCAGGAAGGCCTCCACCTTATGGCGTTTGCGCGTAGTGAGATTGTA
>PUNW01000238.1 GCA_003552665.1 Spirochaetaceae bacterium
AGGCGATGTTCTGGTTCATGATGGGCTACACCTCGAAGCTCGCCGGCACCGAGACCGACGTAGTTGAGCCGCGGGCGGCGTTCAGCCGCTTTTTCGCCGAGCCGTTCATGCCGCGCAACCCGTCCGACTACTCGGTGCTCCTCGGGGAGAAGATGCGCGAGCACGGCTCGGCGGTATTCCTGATCAATACCGGGTGGACCGGAGGACCGTACGGCGTGGGCAAGCGCATCGACATCAATGTCACACGGCGTATGGTGCGCGCAGCGGTGGACGGCCGGCTCGACGATGTCGCCTGCCGCTACGACGAGGTGTTCAAGGTGCAGGTGCCGCTGCACTGTCCGGGCGTTCCCGAGGAATTGCTGGACCCGCGCCGGACCTGGGCCGATCAGGAGGCCTTCGACCGCGCGGCGCGCAGTCTGGCAGGCAAGTTTCGAGCGCATTTCGAGCGCGCCTTCGCTGGGAAAGTGGCCGAAGCGATCGCGGCCCAATGCCCGCAGGGAGACTGAATCGGCGTGCGCATCACGGTGCTCGACGGGTACGCGCTGAACCCCGGCGACCTCAGCTGGGAGCCGCTGCAGGCGCTGGGTGAGCTTGAGGTGTACGGCCGCTGCGGGCCGGATGAGGTGATTCCGCGGGCGCGCGAGGCCGAGGCTGTGCTGGTGGACGCGGTGAGCTTCGAGGCTGCGACCTTTGCGGCGCTGCCGCACCTTCGCTATCTGGGTCTCTTCGCGACCGGGTATGACGGGATTGATCTCGAGGCTGCCCGTGCTCACGGCGTGACGGTCTGCAATGTGCCGGCCTACGGCACCGCTTCAGTAGCGCAGGCGACGGTTGCGCTGTTACTCGCGCTCACCAATCGGGCTTGCGAATACGATGCGATGGTACGCGCCGGCGGCTGGCGCGCCGGGGAGCCGTACCACTATCTCTCTTCTCCGTTGCTCGAGCTCGAGGGCAAGGTTCTCGGCGTGGTGGGCCTCGGCCGCATCGGGCGCGCAGTCGCCGCCCTGGGGCGCGCGTTCGGCATGCAGGTCCTGACCTATTCCCGCCGGGCCGAGCGCGGCGCGGAAACCGGGCGCGAGGCGGGGTGCGAAGGCATCACGCTGGTTACGCTGGATGAGCTGTTTCGGCGCGCCGATGTCGTCAGCCTGCATGTTCCGCTGACCCCGGAGACGAGGTTCATGGTCGGCCGCGAGCGTCTCGAGCTCATGAAGCCAACCGCGTTCCTGATCAACACCGCGCGGGGAGGGCTGGTGGACGACGCGGCGCTCGCAACTGCGCTGCACGCCGGGCGCCTGGCCGGCGCCGGTTTGGATGTGATCGGCCCGCCGGAGCCGCCGGAGCCGGAAAACCCGCTACTGAGCGCGCCCAACTGCGTGATTACCCCGCATATCGCCTGGGCGACGCGCGAGGCGCGCTCGCGCTGCCTGGCCGAGGCGGCCGCGAATCTGGAAGCCTTCCTCAGCGGATGGGCGCGCAACGCGGTTGTGGCCCCGGCGTAGCGACCGCCGCAGCCTGCGCGGGCGCGTCAGCTCCACCGCACCAGGCCGGGGAGGAAATCGTGGACAAGCGCGTCATGCTTGGGCAGAATCCGCACCGCGTAACCCTGGCGGCCGGCCATACGGCATTCGGTTGAGACTGCGTATCGGCGTTTGCCGTTGTCGGCGGCACCGTCGAGCACCTGCATCTCCTGGCGGTCGGGGTTCTCGATCTTGCCCTGCGAATCGATACGGCCGTGATACAGCTCAACCCGTACATCCTCCGGTGAGACCTTGCCGAGATGAACGACCGCCTCCACCTCAACCCTGTCGCCGACATTCAGCTGACGGGAGTGCTTGCTGATCAGCTCTTCGACGGTGATTTCACCCCAGTGGGTCTCCAGATTGGTCATGCGTTTGGCAAGGTCGCGCGCAACCTTATAGTTGTCGGCTTGAATGCGACGCGAGTTCTCCAAAGCCGGGATGTAGAAGCGTTCGGAATACTCGGTCAGCATGCGCGCCGAGGAAAAACGTTCGCCGACCTGGCGCATCGACTCTTTCATCATCGCGATCCAGGCGCGCGGCAGCCCGTCGAGGCCGCGGTCATAGTAGGTTGGGATGATCTCCTGTTCGAGCAGGTTGTACAGCGCCTTGATCTCGATCTCGTCCTGCAGCTCCTCGTCTTCGTACTCTTCGCCGCTGCCGATTGCCCACCCGATCGCCGGGTCGTACCCCTCGGCCCACCAGCCGTCGAGGATCGAGCAGTTTAGCGCGCCGTTGATCGCGGCTTTCATCCCGCTGGTACCGCTCGCTTCCAGGGGCCTTCGCGGTGTGTTGAGCCACAGATCGGCGCCGGCAACCAGGTATTGCGCGATGCTCATATCGTAGTTCTCGAGGAAGACGACGCGGCTGCGAATTTCAGGTTGGCCTGCAAAGTGAACGATCTCTTTGATCAGGTTCTTGCCCGGGATGTCGTGCGGGTGAGCTTTGCCGGCAAAGATGATCTGTATCGGCCGGTCGTTGTCGCTCAGGAGCTTCATCAGGCGCTCGGGATCGCGGAACAAGAGCGACGCGCGTTTGTAGGTGGCAAACCGGCG
>PUNW01000071.1 GCA_003552665.1 Spirochaetaceae bacterium
ACCGTTTCGAATTGTGTCGGGGCGCCCGAAATCCAGCGCTTTCGGTCTTGATCTGTATCGGGAAATCTGGAAAGAAGAACTCCCGACGGCCGACACACCCGACACACCCGAGAGGCAACGCCGAGTTGACAATTTGCAGCAGGACTAGTACTAATTCCGTGATCCATTGCGAGCGGCGTCCGCCAAGCTATCGGCGGGGCCTACAGTGCGCTGCTCGCGGCGATGGAGCTCGCCTACCGCGCGTGTGTCGCTAATGGCTCCTATCACACAGTGCAGCATTCTCAGCTCATTGTTTTACACCTATCCAAGGAGTATGCCGGTGGAGCTATTGATTCAAGACCCGGTTTTGGGGCTTGGCGCAGTTATGTTAATCGGGTTCGCCGGCGGTCGTGTCGCCGCCATGGTGAAGCTGCCGGCGTTAACGGGATACATCATCGCGGGGCTGGCGCTCGGCCCAAACGTCTTGGGCGCAATTCCCCAACAGGTGCTCGATTCGCTACGCGACCCGGTGAGTAGTATCGCGGTAAGCATTATCGCGTTTATGCTCGGCGGTGATCTCACGATTCGCACGATCCGCTCGCTCGGCGCTAAACTTATCAAGTTCTCGATCTTCGACTCGATCTGGACCTACGCATTGGTTGCGATCGGCCTCATTGCGATCGCGTCGCAGTCGCCGGCGGTTGCTTTGCCGCTCGCGGCCTTGGCTGCATCACCGGCTCCTACAGTAGTGGTGCCGATCGTTAAGGAGTTACGCGCGCGCGGGCCGTTTACCTCGGCGTTGTTAATGACCAGCGCGCTCGAGGACATCACCTGCGTCATCCTGATCTCGATCTCTATCGCGATCGTAGCACCGATGCTCGCCGGAGGAGCATTCTCGGTGGGCGCGGTATGGCTCGGCCTGGTGGAGATCGGTGGGTCGGTAGCGTTTGGAGCGGTCATGGGCTTCGCGTTGCGAACCGCTCTTCTTCGGCTGCGCGGCACCGCCGAGCTGTTGCTGAGCGCGACCACAATCTTGCTCGCTACCGGCCTGAGCGCGGCGATGGGACTGTCGTCGTTGATCTCGGTTCTGACGATAGGCTTTGTGGTGCTGAACTACGGCCGGCACACGGCGGAGCTGTTTCGTTCGATTGATACGCTGTCGACCCCGATCATGCTGGTGTTCTTTACCCTTGCAGGCGCTTCGCTGCAGCCGGCACTCATCCCGCAGGCCGGGCTCGCGGTGGTGGTGTATATTCTGGCCCGCATCGTCGCGAAGCTCACCGGCACCCGCGCGTACGCCAAACACGTCGGCCTTGAACCTAACGTGTATCGGGAGATGCCGAAGTGTCTGTTGTCGCAGGCCGGCACAACGCTTGGACTGACCATGATAGTGGCGCAGCACCTGCCGCAGGTTTCGGACGAAATCCTGACCGTGATGATCTCGGCGGTCATTTTCTTTGAGCTGATCGCGCCGCCCTGGACCAAGAACATCATCGTGAAGCTCGGGGAAGCAGGCGGAAACTCGGAAAAAGGTTCGCAGATCGAGGCCACCTCGGCATAGCGGGCGGGCGTGTTGTTCGGGCGTGGCCACGGAGCAACAACTACAAAGGGAGCAAAACAGTGCTGAAACTATCGGATTATTTGAGACCGGAAACGGTGTTTGAGCTCGGGCAGGTAGCGCGAACCGACGCCCTGACCGAGGTCGTGGAGTACGTATTGGCGGGCCTGCACCCGCGACAGAAGTCGCAAGCGCGAGAGCAACTGCGTATGAGTGGCGCCGGAACCGAGGTGGATATCGGCGAGCACGTTGTTCTGAGCCATGTGCGTTTGGAAGGTATCGACGGCCTGTTGGTGGGGGCGGGGTACCGACCGGCCGAAGCTCATCTGGGTACGCTTTTCGTATTTGTCGCGGTACCCGAGGTCGCTGCTCGTGAGTACCTGAGGTTGCTTGCGCGTTTGGCACGTTGGGCAACCGAGGTAAGAGTGCAGCCGGCCTCCGGCGTTTCCGGCGTGCACGACCTCTTGGCTGCGGTGCGGAGTTTCGACGAGAACTGGGCTTAGTAGCCCGCAAGGGGGAACAGATGGGTCTGGTAGCGATCATACAGTTGAAACGCGAGGAGCATCTCGACACCGTGTCGGCGTTGCTCATTGAGCTCGGCGTTTTCGAGGTCAGCATCGTCGAAAGCGAAGGGGTGGAACAATACGCTCAACGCATGCCGGTGTTGAACAGCATGGGGTCAATTTTCGGCGGCTGGATGGAGCATCATCGAACCATCATATGTCGTGTGCCGAGCGAGGAGAAGCTCGAGAAACTGGTGGAGTACGCGGCTCGTGACGGTATCGAGTTCAATTCCCCGGACGTGGGCGCGCTGTTTGCGATGCCGTGCAGTTACTACATAGGAGAGCCCTAAGGCCGTCCGTCGAGCGATCGGTCGCGAAGCGTTCGCATCCTTGCCTCGATCCTTGCTGCATCTTGACCCTCGGGTGTGCATGTGCTATATAGTTCTGTCTATACAAGCGAGCAAAATAACGCAACGCGAAGAAGGATATAGCTGATGTACGCATTGGTAGAGATTCACGGAAAGCAGTACA
>PUNW01000074.1 GCA_003552665.1 Spirochaetaceae bacterium
AACGCTTGTGCCGGAAGGAAGAGCAGAATCAAACTAACGGCAACCAGTGTGTAAGCCATGCGCTTTTTCATGTGCTGACTCCTATGCAACTAAGGTTTTTCTATTGTAGCCTAAAACTACAAAAAAGAAACTAAAGAACCTTGCCATACTGAGAAGAATTATGCAACCACTATGGTAATAATTTTCCGGTCTCCTCGGAGAATTGGCCTTCCTGTAAGCGCCGGCGTAGGTTAGCCACCCCCGGTTTACCACCTCCGTCCCCATTTTTTTTATCTACTCCCCGGCGCGGGTGCGGAGGTAGCTCGCGACTGTGGGCCAGTCCGGGAAGCGCTCGGAGCCGAAGAGGATGTGCTCCCCCTGAAAGCGGTCGGCGCCGTTCTTAGTGCGGTCGTCGACCAGAAAATCGCCGATGTTCAGGTTCTTGTGATGCGTCAGGATCAAGCGCTTGTAGGCGTGCGAGCCGAGGTAATGCTTTACCCACTCAAGCTTGTCCGACCACGCGCTCGGGTTCTCCCAGGGCGCGGTCGAGAGGATGTAGGTGTCGAAGCGGCCGCAGAGCTCTTGGTAACACTCCACTGCGTGCGGCATCGGGCTCATATCCGAGAATATGCCCGGGACTTCGTCCAGCCGGCCCTCGTATTTCCGTTGAAGCGTAGCATCAAGCGACGCAACGCCTGAAGCAAAATCCACGAGGACATTGTCCATATCGACATACAGAATCTTACGCATACGCAACACACCTAACCTGCAGGTTCCGGGGCAGTTACGCCCGCTGACATTTCGGCCTGCGCGACCGCGAGGGGCTGCACGTGCACGCCCGCTGCCACGTCGGCTGGCGCAACCACGATCGGCCACGCGGTTACCGCCACGGGCGGATCCCCGGCGGGCCGGGCCGGGCCGGGCCAACTATACCAAAGGCATGACCCTGTGGCTACCACAGCGGACGGGTCACAAATGCCGCGGCACCCGTGTAGCCGGCAACCGGTAAGTCAGCACGCCCGGGGCCAGGGGGGCGCCGCGGCCACCGGGGCACTGGCGCCACCAGTGCCGGTCGGGCTGATAACAGGCGGCATGCGGGACGCGGGACGCGGGGGGCGACGCGGAGGTGACCCCCGTAGGGATTGTCGGTCCGGCGAGAACGGGCCTGCAACCTCTCATCTCGTCACCAAACTGCCCGTTACGCGCGGGGCTGAAAAAAGTCCCGGGCCCGCTACTGCTTCCTCCGGCAACCGCCCGCCCCGCGTGCGGGCTGAAGAATTCGCTTGACATACTAGGTAGTATCCCGATACTATACCGTATTCTATACTATATGGTATTCCGACACCCAATAGTATTTAAAATTGAGTGAATGAGGTGCGAAGTGAAAACGATCGAACTGACTACCGAAACCCCGATCCAGGCCAACCACCGAGATCCAATGCTGACCGAGCCGATCGGCCGCCTGCTCAGGAAGTACTCCGGTCCGGCCGTCCTCTCGATGCTCGTAATGGCCTTCTATCAGATTGCCGACGGCGCGATGGTCGGGCGACGCCTCGGTCCGGAGGCACTCGCTGCCGTCAATATCATCTATCCGGTAATTGCGCTGTTCGTGGGGCTCGCGTTGATGTTCGGGATAGGCGGAAACGCACGAATCGCGGTTCTGCTCGGCTCCGGGCGCACGCGCGAAGCACGCAGTCTCCTTTCCTTTCTGGTCTTGCTCGGCCTTGCTCTCGGGATCGCGGCCACTACGGTAGTGGTATGGTTCAACGCACCACTGATCACGCTGCTCGGCGCTACCGAGGAGATCAGCTCCGTAGCTGCGGTCTATCTACTGACGCTTGCACCGTTCTTCACCGCATTCGTGCTGAGCTTCATCCTCGAGCACTCGGTGCGAAACGATGGGCGGCCCGGACTGGCGACCCTGACCATGATTGGCGCTGCGGCGCTCAACATTGCGCTCGACTACCTGTTCCTGTTTGTCTTGAACTTCGGAATCGGGGGCGCCGCGCTGGCGTCGGGAATCGCGCAGTCGTTGTCTGCAGTCGTGTTCCTGGCTCACTTCGCGCGCCAAACACTCGCCGCCCGGGCTGGGCGTGACGCCACCGGTTGCGCTGTCCGGGGCACCCGCAGCAATCACGCCGGCAGTGGCTGCGGGCGGAGCAGTCGCAAGCAGTGCACATCCGTCGGTGGGCAGACCGTATCCACAGGCGAGCGTGCCTCCGCCGCCTCTGCCGCTGTTGATCCAGCGCAGCTGCGTTTCGGACGGCCGTCGGTTTCTCTTCCGGTAGTGGCTCAGATCTCGATCAACGGGTCGTCGGAGTTCTTTGCATCGCTCGCGCGGGGCGTGATCACCCTGCTGTACAACCGGGCGCTGGTGGCGCATGTCGGTGTGACCGGCGTTGCCGCGTTCGCGCTGGTGCAGTATCTGCTCATGCTCGGGTGGGTGTTTTACGGCGGCATCGGGACCGGAGCGCAACCGCTCCTCAGCCGCAACCATGGCGCGGGCCTGCACGGTCGGGTTCTCGCCGCATTGCTGCGTCTGATGTCCGCCGGCATCGCGATCGGGATCGTCTTGACAGCCGGGGCCTGGATTGCGGCTCCTCAGATGGCGGCACTGTTCGTTCCGGACCACCCTGCGGCGCTGCAGGTTACAGCCGAGGCGATGAGAGCCGCCGCATGGGCGCTGCTCCTGGCACCGCTGGGGATAATTACGACAATCTTTTTCACCTCACTCGAAGACGCGCGCTCATCGCTGCTGGTCACACTCACTCAAGGTCTGGCCGCTCCGCTTCTGGCGATCACGATACTCCCGCGGATATGGGCGGAGAGCGGAATCTGGCTGGTGCCTGCGGTGACCGAGCTGGCGACCGCCTCCCTGAGCGTCGTTCTGCTCGTCGCATGGGCGCGGAAGCGGGCGCGAGCGCGCATCCCGGCCACCGGCGAGCTCACGTCGATTACCGACGCGGCACTCGGCGAGGTCGGACCGATTACGGAAACAGCGCTCTGCAAGCCGGCACTCGGCGAGCTCACGCCGATTATGGACGCGGCACTCGGCGAGCCGGCGGTCGGTGTGCCGGCACTCGGTGAGCCGGCGGTCGGTTGACAGCATGGCGAGCTCTGAGTAGGGTTCCCGACGATGCCGTCCAATCGCCGAAAAGAGTCTCGCAAGAATCGCCCCGCAGGCAAACGCTCCCGTGGAGCCCGGCCCGCGGGGCACCGGCCCCATGAGGCAGAGGCGCACCGCCCAGAACCGCATGAAGCGCACCCCGCGCACGGCTTGAAGCCCCATAAGGCAGAGCCGCATGGCTCGAAGACGCACCGCGCGCCGCCGGCCGAGCACAGCTATCGATCGCTGATCCCGGTAAACGAAGCTCCGATTCGTCGCGCCGCCATTCGCAAGTGTCGATACATCCTTGAACGCTTCGACGCAGTGATGGCGGATCTCAACCGCTACGACACCGAAGACCGCCCGGCGTTCCGAGCCTGGTATCACCGGACCTTCGGAACCACGCTGAGCGAGCTCAACGAACTGGCGGAGCAAATCGATTATCGTGAGGGGCTCATTTACGACATCCAGTCGCTGCGCTTTCGCGAACGGCTCAGCCCATACGAAGCCTACTGCAAAGCAATTGACATGCGCGAACATCCCGAGCGCTATTCCAGCTCGTGGAGCTCAGACTCATCGGAGTCCGGCGAGGATTTCGAGGACGACTACGATTTCGAAGCGGATAAGCGCGGCGCGCACGATGAGTACCACGCGGACGAAGAGGAGCCGTTCGAGCAATCCTGGGAGCAGGAGATGCCGGAAGAAGAGCGAGTGCATTACATCGTCAGCCTCATGAAATCGCACCGCACATTTGCAGGACTGGACGAAGACTCCGCCGAGTTTCAAACGATATTCGAACAGGTTTGGCGACTCATGTTCGATGAGCCGCCGCCCAGTGCCGAACGCCGCAGAAGCTATTGCAGCGGAGGCGGGCGCGAGAGCGGGGGCGGGCGCAGGCAAGGCACCACCGAGGACAAGGCTGCTCGGGCCGGAGAAAACACACCCGATGACAAAACAGCCCGACTCAAGCAGGTGTATCGTGCGCTCGTCAAACAGCTTCATCCAGATCTGCGGGGCACCCACGGGGCAAACGGCAACCGAGTCAACGCAAGCGTAGAGACCGGCGGCACCAACGGCAACGCCGGCAGCGCCTGGGACGAGGCTGCGCTGGATGAACTGTGGTTACGCGCGCAACAAGCCTACCGGGAAGGGGACCTCGACGGCTTGGAGGTTGCCCGTGCGGGCCTCGAGATGCGCAACGCGCGCGACCTTACCGGGTTGCCGGTCGCCGATATCCTTGCCGTGCACCGCGAATACAAAGAGGAGCTGCGGGCCTTGCGGCGGCGCCACCGAGCTCTCGCCAAGTACGACCCGGCGTGGGAGTTCACAACGCGCCCCAAACGGGACCTGAAGCGCCTGCATGCCGAGATCGAAGAGGAGCTCGCTGCGGAACTGGCCGACCGGCTTGCCCACCGCAGCCGCCTCGACCTCATTCTCGAACAATTCGCCCGCCCGCCTGCCGAGCATGGCGGCCGATCGGCGAAAAAGCGGCGGCAGGGAGGGTTTCGGGAATCCGAGGATCAATTGACGCTTTTTTGAAACGCTCGGCTAAAACGCTTGGCTGCGCCGGGCTACGGCTGGAGCCAACCGTGCAGGCCTTGCGGGCCGTGCGGGCCTTGCGAGCACGCGGCATTCCCGCAACCGTGCAGGCGTTACAAGCACGCGTGGGCGACACTCCCCGACCAATAGGAGGCTTAAATAGTGAGCGCATTCAACCGAATCTGCGTGTTCTGCGGCTCCAGTCCGGGCCTGCGGCCCGAGTACGTTGCAGGGGCGCGCGAGCTCGCCCGGTCTCTCGTCTCGGCAGGCATCGAGCTGGTCTATGGTGGCGCCGAGGTGGGCGTGATGGGTGTATTGGCAGACACAGCTCTCGAAGCCGGAGGGAGCGTGACCGGCGTGATCCCGCAAAACCTGGTCGACCGTGAGATTGCGCATCGCAGTCTAACCCGGCTGCACGTGGTCGAGACAATGCACGAACGCAAGGCGTTGATGGCTGAGCTCTCCGACGGGTTCATCGCGCTCCCCGGCGGGCTCGGAACGCTCGAGGAGCTCTTTGAAGCGCTCACCTGGGGCCAGCTGGGTATACACGTCAAGCCGTGCGGGTTTCTGAACACATGCGGGTACTATGACGAGTTGCTGAGCTTCCTCGACCACGCGGTATCGGAGCAGTTTATCAAGCCGGAGCATCGTGCGATGATCAAGGCCGCCGAGACCCCACGGGAGTTGCTGCAGCAGTTTGAAAGCTACAAGGCACCCCACGGCGGCAAATGGGTCACGCCAAACACGGATAGCTAACCTCGGAGGAGGTCCGTCATGGAGATTGCTGTTGTCGGGATCGGAGCAGTGGTTTCGATCGTGGCCCTTGTGGGCTGCATCCTGCCGATCGTTCCGGGCCCTCCGCTCGCGTTCCTCCCGGTGCTGTTGCTGTTTTTGGTCGGAGGAACCGCACTCATTTCTCCTGCGTTGCTGTTGGCGCTGGCAGTGCTGGTGGTGGGAGCGACGGTAGCCGATCACGTGCTGCCGCCGGCAGCGGCGCATCGGGCAGGTGCCGGTCGGCCCGGAATCCTCGGCAGCGTGCTCGGCATGATCATCGGGCTCGTGTTTTTCCCACCGTTTGGTCTGGTCATCGGCGCGTTCCTGGGAGCGTTTGTCGGGGAGTTACTGTTCCATCGCCAAAACCGAACACCACTACGAGCGGCACTCGGCGTACTGCGTGGAAGCCTCCTCGCGACCTTGATCAAGCTTGCCACCGCTGCGGTTACCGTGTTTGTATTCGCCCGCGGCGCGATCCAACTGCTCTGGTGAGCGCGCGCTTGTGTACGCGGGTGCCGGTTGTGGGCGCCTGACTCCGCCGGAGGCTGCCTGGAGCCGGGAGCCACCGGGGCGCCCGCCGCTCAACACTGTAGCCGGGAGCCGACTGTACCCGCCCGCGGGCGAGGTCAGGCCGCCGGCCGCCGCTGCTTCATCCCTCGGTCGTAATGGCTCCGCGCTTGAGGGCGAAGGCGGAAATGGGAGGTCCGACGATCTCCTTGATCAGGACCGCGAGGAGGGTGATTGTCACTGTCTGAGCGAGAGCCATCGAAAGCGGCGGCGGCAACAGCTCAAAAATCGGCGCGTCCTCCAACGCGAGCACCAGCCCGAGCACGACACCGGCCTGCGGCACCAGACACAACGGCATATAGCGCTTTATCTCGGGGGTAGCGTCACACACCAAGGTAGCGGTGCTGGTGCCGGCGTACGAACCGGCGATCCGGGCGGCGACATACACCAGGCCGTAAAACAGTACCGCCACGTCGGTCAGCACGGCCGGGTCCAGCTTCGCGCCGGCCAGCACGAAGAAAACCGCGTACAGGGGCGGCGACCATGATCGAATCGTCTCCATTACCTTGTGGGGAGTGCCGGAGAGGTTGATGTAGACGATGCCGAGCGCCATGTTGCTCAGCAAGGTCGAAAACTCGTACGCCAGCCCCAGCGACGTCGCGACCAACAGAATCGCGAAGGTTACGATCACCGTCTTTCCGCCGTCGGCACCGCGCCGCATGAGCAAATGAAGAACGATGCCGGCAACCACGCCCACGACGAGACTCAGCACAATGTCTCCGATCGCGCCCGTTAGCGCCGCGCGCAACGTGATCGGCGGCGCGCCCTCCACCTGGGCAAACACCGGCAGGAATGACAGCACGATGCCGAAGACCGTGATCGTGAAGGCCGTGGCAATCGCCACCACGCCGAAGAGGTGCTCCACGAACGGCCCGCGAGCGCGGACCGACTGCACAACCGCCACTACGGTTCCCGGCGAGGATCCGCCGGCAAGCACACCCATCACCAGCGCTACCGAGAACGGTAGCCCCGCAAGTGTCAGACCGGCAGTCACAAAGATCAGCCCGCCGATAACGTGCCCAGTCGCCAGAAACGCAACCGCTCGGCCGGCTCGCGCCAGCGTGGAGCGAAGCACGTTCGACCCCACAGTAAACGCGATTAGAGCCAGCGCGATCTCGGCAAGCAGCTGCAGATCGACGGCGATTTGATCCTTGATGACCCCGCCGAGGTTGGGACCGGCGAACAACCCGGCGAGGATGAAGCCGGTGATTTCCGGCATGCCCGCACGGCGCGCAAGCCGCCCGAGCAGGTATCCGGAGAGGAGAATAAAGGCAAGTGCAAACAGGTGATGCTGCTGCAACGGCTCCCACAACCGCGACAGCAGCTGCTCTGCCCGAGGATATAGCTCTGCCACCACTGGATGCGCATTATGCCGTGCCGAGCCCGAAGCGTAAAGGTGAAAGCATGCCTTCGGCGCGGTCTTTCTCAGTTACGGGGAGCACGAATGCGCGTGCGGCGGTCGCGCAGCGGCTGCGGCACTCCGGCGCGGCGACGAGCGAGAGCTTCAATCGGTCGCGCGACAACACCCGGAGTCAGCATAAACACCAGCGAAATCAGCAGCCCTACCACAAGCGAGACTTTCTTCGAGTCGGGCATGGAATGCCAGAACGCGGTCCAAAAGCTGTCGAAGGATCGTCCGAGATTGATCCGCGGAGGCTGCAGTACAAGCCCCGCCTGCGTGGCGGAGATCATCGCCAGCTGCGGCAGCTCGTTCCGGATCAACGGTTTGCCTTCATACTCCACCCACACATGTGTGGGCGAAACCGACAGCGTGTACGGTATCCCATGCCACTCGAACAGGGACGATAGTATCAGCAGGCGCGTCTTGCAGTCCCCCGCACGAGCCCGGAACGCCTCTTCGGCCGTCGGGAAATACCACGGACGATTATAAGTCACCCAGTCGTACTGATACGGAAACTTCTCCCGGATGAGCGCATCCATCGCATACGGCTCGGTGACATCGATATATTGCTCGAAATACCCGGAAACGTAGTACGGATTAACCGGCGGGTTGAAGAGCCGGTAAACGCTCCTGATCAGATCCGCCGGCTGCGGATACAGCGTATACAGCACCCACAGCATCAGAAACCCCACACCGAAAAGGCGCAGTCTTGCTCGAATATTCACAACCCAACCGTTCCCTCGCCACTAAGCTCACTCCGTCGCCCGCCTGCGCTACCCCTGCGCCGCTGCCCCGGCTGTGTTACCGCGGCTGCAGCCCGTCGCCTCCCTCAGCCGCCGGGCGTACGGTTATCACACGGATACGCTCACAAAGTACCACGGCGGACGAGAGTAACCACGCCTGGCGAAAAAAAATGCGAAAATACTGGGGAGCGGTGTGAAGCTGTTCGGGCGGTTCGTTCGCGCGGTTAGCTGAAACCCTCTGCTTTTGAACGCTTAGGCGCGCGCGTCCGCCCGGCCGGGCTACGCTGGCTAAGCCGCCCGGCTGCCTCCGTCCCCGGCTTCGCCGTCCCCGGCTTCACGCGACCGCCTCCGTCCCCGGCTTCGCGCGCCCTGCCGGCGGCTTCACGCGGCTGCCTCCGTCCCCGGCTTTCCGCCTTTGCCGGCGTCGCTCGGCCGGGGGCGTGCCGTGCCCCGCGCGCGACAAAAAGCCCCGCGCTCACCGCGGGGCTTTTTGATCGAAGGCTGTAGCTAAGGCTGTACCTGTTTCTGGGAGCCCGTACCGAGCGTGTGTCCCGAGCCTGCGTGCCGAGCCGGCGCGGGCGCGGCTCACCGGCGGCTACAACAGCATCGCCGAGCGGCCCCAGCCATAGTTTTCTCTGCGAATCTCGTCGAGATTCTTCATCCGGTAGAATACCATCTCGTTCGTCGAGCCCACATACACTCCGGAGTTGATGATCTGGTACGAGAAGCTCATCATCGAGCGTTCCACGTTCTTGTTCGGTTTAGCACTTCCGCCGGTGACCGCCTTCACGCACTCCCTGAGGTGGTTCAAGTTGCGGTCGTACGTGGGGCCGATGTTTCCGGTAGCTGCCGGATTCTCGAAATCAATAACCTTGAGGTCGGAGAAGACTACCTGCGGCACCCAGATCTTGTTCGAGCCGTCGGTGAGATGCGCGCAGAACTCCTTCGGTGTCAACCGGCTGGCTACCAGCGGCGTGATCGGGCACAGCTCCTGATAGACGTAGAACTCTCGCCGGTCTCCATCGCCGGAGTAGTCCTCACGCGGGAGCTCCAGGGTACGTCCGTCGGGAGTGACGAGATAAAGCGACTTCATCACCGAGACCGGGACATGCTCGAGCACCCGGTATACGCCCAGCCAGACCGAATTCTTCGGACTGCCGTCCTCGTGCGGCACGCATTGCTGGTCGGCGTATTTCCAATCGAAATACTTACCGAACCCGCCCTCAACCTCGATGAACATAATCTTCTCGTGAGAGCCATACTTCTTCCCAATTGCCATGTATCTGCCGAACTCCTCGGGTGGCAACTGGGACGCAATCAGGGCTTCAACCGGATACACAGAAAGGTAGTAATACTTCTCCATAACCCCCTCACTGCACAGTCAGGATACTACTAAATGTAATCCACCCCACTCTGGCTGTAAAGCCCCGCACGACGGTGAGAATATCACAGAATGGTCGAAAAGCAGGAACCACGCCTTTGCCTAACCTCGAGTAAAACAGTATGATTTAGGGTTTAGGAAGTGGTGCGAAGCTTGTTGCGCCGCGCCGACTCAACTGATTGCTCCGCCAGCGGTTAGGCCTGCCGAAGCGGGGGTCCCACGCCGGACACAAGCCCGCGCGCGGCTAATCGTTGACACGCATCGAGTTTCAGCCAACCGCGCAACAAGCTTCGCACCATTCCTTACTGCTTACGGGCTGATTTCAGCACCGGTAAACCAACGGCATGAGGGAGGAGCAGGCGTGACTGCGATGTTACGAATCGGGATAACAGCCGGACTCGTCGCCGGGGCGGCCGCCCTGGTATACGCCGGGCTGCGAAGCCGCTGGATTCGTGTCCAACCGGAGGGCGAGGGAGAGCTGCCTACAATCGCCGGCTACGTGCGCGAGGGGGCTATGGCTTTCCTGATGCGCGAATACCAGGTGCTGGTTCCGTTCGTCCTGATCGTTGCTGCGTTCCTCGCGATCGCCAATACGGGAGCACTGCGCCTGCAGGCCGCAACCTTCGCGCTCGGCGCGGTAGCCTCGGCCGCAGCGGGGTTCGTCGGCATGCGCACCGCCACCGCCGCCAATTCGCGCACCACCCAAGCGGCTTCGCTCGGCGGGATGAAACAGGCGCTGGCGGTCGCCTTTTCAGGCGGTACGGTCATGGGCATGACTGTGGTCGGTCTCGTTCTCGTCGGCATGCCGGGCATTCTCCTGAGCTTGGTGTGGTATTTTGGCTCAGAAAGCGAGGTGCTCGCGACCACGGTTCTGCCGATTGTTTCGGGCTTCTCGCTCGGCGCCTCCTCGGTGGCGCTGTTCGCACGAGTCGGAGGCGGAATCTTCACAAAAGCCGCCGATGTGGGTGCCGACCTCGTCGGCAAGATCGAGGCTGAGATCCCGGAAGACGATCCGCGCAACCCGGCTACCATTGCCGACAACGTCGGCGACAACGTCGGGGATGTGGCCGGAATGGGGGCGGACTTGTTCGAGTCGTTCGTCGGCTCGCTGTTGGGGAGCATGATTCTCGCGATTTCGGTAGCCGAGACCGCCGAGGTTGGGCTCCGGCTGCTTGCCTTCCCGATGATTCTGGCACTCGCCGGCGTGGCTGCCTCAATGCTCGGCATCCTGTTGGTGCGCGCCGGCGGGCGAGGCTCGGCGCAACGCGCACTCAACACCGGCACCTTCTTTGCGGCCGGCCTCTCGGCGGTGCTCTCGGTGCCGATTGCGTTCTTCGTGCTCGGCGAGCACAGGTTCCATGACGGCGCTGCCGGCCCGTGGGCGCTGATCGTGGCGACTGTGCTGGGTCTCGCGGCCGGTGTGGCTATCGGTCTGCTCACGGAGCTGTACACCGGCACCGGGCGAGCGCCGGTGCGCTCAATCGTGCGCTCGGCGAAAACCGGTCCCGCTACCATCATCATTACCGGCATCGGCGTGGGGATGATCTCGAGTCTCTTCCCCCTGCTCGTCATTGCAGCAACCGTTTTCGTGAGTCACGCGCTTGCCGGTTTGTACGGGGTAGCGATCTCGGCGCTTGGAATGCTGGTAACACTCGGGATTCAGCTTGCGGTGGATGCCTATGGGCCGATAGCAGACAATGCCGGCGGTCTCGCGGTGATGGCCGCATACCCGCGCGAGGTGCGCGAGATTACCGACGAGCTGGATGCCGTCGGGAACACTACTGCCGCGGTTGGCAAAGGGTTCGCGATCGGCTCGGCCGCCTTGACCGCCATCATTCTCTTCACCTCGTTCCGCGAGCAGACCGGCGCGCCGCAGGTGGATATCATGCACGTTCCGGTGCTGGTGGGCGTGTTCATCGGCGCGGTCATCCCCTATGTATTCAGTGCGCTTTCGATGAATGCTATCGGCCAGGCAGCCTTCACAATGATCGAGGAAGTGCGCCGTCAGCTCCGTGAGCGTCCCGGCATTCTCGACAACCAGGAGCGTCCCGACTACGCCCGCTGTGTCGACATCAGTACCGTCTCCGCCCTCAAGCGTATGCTGCTGCCCGGCTTGATCGCCGCGCTCACTCCGGTGTTTGTCGGCTTTCTCGGCGGGATAGACATGCTGATCGGGCTGCTGGTCGGAGTTACCGCCTCGGGCGTGGTGCTAGCACTCTTCATGGCAAACGCGGGCGGAGCCTGGGACAATGCCAAGAAGATGGTCGAGTCCGGCGAAGCCGGCGGGCGCGGCTCGGAAGCGCACAAGGCCTCGGTGGTTGGCGACACTGTGGGTGACCCGTTCAAGGATACTGCCGGCCCGTCTTTGAATATCTTGATCAAACTGATGGCGGTGGTTAGTCTAGTGATCGCGCCGATGCTGCGCGCCTACTGGGGGTAGAGTCCATGGAATACCACAATCGACTGTATCTGATCCTGCATCCCAACCTCTC
>PUNW01000259.1 GCA_003552665.1 Spirochaetaceae bacterium
AATGCTCCCGGCCGGAAAAATCGATTCGGAACCGGGCCTCGAGAGCACACTCGAGTTTCGCGAGCGTTCGCAGGTTCAGAGGCTTCTCGACTGCAAACAATTGAGACACAAAACTCTTGCTGACTTCCAAGCGAGAAGCGAGCTCGGACCGGGAAACGCCAAGCTGCTCCATTCGTTGCGATACTTCGTTGAGAATATCAAGCTGAATGCGATCAGCGCGAAACTCGTTGCGCTCCTCCTCGGACTCGAAATCTAAGAGAGCTTTGAGCTTTGCCGGATCAGTTAAACTCATATTCGTATTCCCCGTAGGTCGCGATACGATCGCGAATTTGTTTGTCGTTCTGCAGCATAACGATCCTCCTGCCGTCGGGTCGGTCGTACTCTTTGCAATAGATTCGGGTATTCGCTGCGTCGTTGAACTTCATCGCAGTGATGCTCGTATTGTCTGCGCTCCGTTCTTCTCTCCTGTACAAGTCGTCGTTGTATCTGAAAGTAAAGACCTGGTACAGAATTCTTCGGAACTTCTTTATGTTTTGCGCACTCTCCAGAACCTGCTCTATCTCGGGTCTGTTTTGATCATCAACATATAAGCGACATCTCCCGCGGCCGGGCAAGCCGAGTTCATCTGCGATGCTTTCAATCGGTACTCGTGATGCAGTTCTCTTCAAAGTTAACCTATAGCTTAACAGCAGTCAAGCGTTTTTGGGCGTAAGGAGGGTTAGGCTTACCGAACCGATACGACGCAACCAAGGGTACGTCTTCATCGCTATCGACGCGAGAGGGGAGCTAAAGGCCGCGGAGGGCCGCCGCGCCGAGCGAAATGAGCCTCCCCCGCTCGGCCGGCGTAAAGAGTTCTATGAGTTTAACGATTGTCGGCATTGGTGTGTGTTAGGCCTTGTGTGTTTTGCCGCGTGTTTCGGCGGGTTCTGCGACCGCTACCCGCCCCAACCCGGCAGCGCCAACTCCGCGAGGTGCAGATCCCACCACCCGGCCTCGGGCCCGGCTGCACCCTCCAACCCGGACGAAGCCCCCTGCCCGGACGTAGCCTCGCGCGCTCGCACGGGGCCCGCAGACGATGCGGGCGGTTCGCTTGGTGCACACGGCTCGCTTGAGGCACGCAGCTCGCGTGGGGCGGGCGGTTCGCTTGGGGCACACGGCTCTCCCGCGGAGGGGTCGCCACGGCGAGCCGCAGTGAGCCGGGGCACGGCGGCCCGCGCAGGCAGCTACGGCCCTTATTGGACCGCCGCCACCGGGGGGGATCCCGGGAGGCAGGGCGTTGAGTTGCCGCTACGCGTAATAGGAGCCGATGCGCTCGCTTCGGTGTTTGACTATCCGGCTATTGGCCGATGCGCAGCCGCAGTTCGCTCACGATTTGCTCTGCGAGCTTTGCGTACCGTTTTGCTTCTGAGCTGTCCGGCTCGAACAACTCATCGGGATACCGGGATTGCACAGCAAAAGCCGTGAGATCTCCCAGCTCATACTCAGGGAAGGCGGGCGATGATGAGCGAATAGTTCGTTGGAGCACTTCAAGTGAGTGGGTGCGCGGCGGTTCCTGGTCAAGATATATCAAATAGGCCTTAAACGCCTTCTCGACAGCCTGCTGGGCATGAAAGCAAAGCACATCCGTCACCCACTCCGCCTCAGGACGGTCCATCCCCTGTCGTATGATGGTAAGATCGTGATCGGCCTTTCTCAGCCACTGACCGAGATACTGCTGCTTGGTCACAGCCTGATTCCTGAGTTAAGCGCCTCGTGGACAATGCTGCCGCGCTTGTCGTGGTAGTCGCGGATTTCATCGGGCGACTTCACCAACACATCGACATCAAGGCCCTCTTGCGCCAGACGCTGTCTGCAGCGGGTTGCCAGACGGAGTCGCTCCTTGGGGCCAAGATTATGGGAGAGAACCGCCAGCACGTCGTAATCGCTGTCTGCGCGAGAGTCACCGCGAACGCGCGAGCCGAAAAGCAGAATCTGCTCCGCACCGGTTATCTCTTTGACAATACGCTTGATTGCCTCTGTCATCCTGCCGTCAGTATAACACAGCTTTGGTACCGTCCGAGAGAGGGTAGCGGAAGCCGTGGAGGGCCGCCGCGGCGAGCGGCAGTGAGCCGAAGCACGGCGGCCCGGTAGGCGATGCGCCGGCTCCGCATTGGACGCCCGGCACTCGGCGATGGGCCGGCGCTTGAGCCTGCCACGGCTGGAGCGAGGGAGAGACTTCTCCCTCCTTGAAACGGAGACGGCCACGGCGCTTAGCCTGCAGCCACCTTCGCCATCTCTCGAAAGCGCTCGTTCTCTGATCTCAAACTTCCCAAGCCGGCAAGCGGTACCATTGCACTCTTCGCGCCGGTGTTTTCTACCCGCCCCAACCCGGCAGCGCCAACTCGGCGAGGTGCAGATCCCACCACCCGACATTCGCGCCCTCCGGCCCGGGCGTAGCCCCCTGCCCGGACGTAGCCTCGCGCGCTCGCACGGGGCCCGCAGACGGCGCGGGCGGCGCGCACAGCTCGCGTGGGGCACGCAGCTCGCGTGGGGCGGGCAGTTCGCTTGGGGCGCTCGGCTCTCC
>PUNW01000013.1 GCA_003552665.1 Spirochaetaceae bacterium
CGGCGGCCTCGCGACTGGTTCTCGACCGCCCTTTGTCGTTCCGCTTCTACGACATCTCGCCCCTGACCGCCGCTTCGCGCTTGTGCGGACAGAGAACTGTGTTTCGACCAGATTCGTTGTGTGGCCATGCAGGGCGGACAAGGTGAGGTCAAGCACTGGGCGTTCAACGACCCACTGAAGTGAGAAGGTGATTACGCCGACAACCCACCTTCGCCCGAAGAGTATCGACGGCTGAAGACCCGAGCCGTAGAACTGCATCCGCTTACCCTCGTACAGAACGCGCGGACATCGGCATCGGGCCATATTACCGGCGTTCCGGGTGAAGCTGTCACGGTTGGCCCTGCCGAGACCTGGAAGGCTGAGACAGTCCCTATCTGGCATACGGGGTGGCACGTATGGTGTGGTGGCGCGCGAACCGCCGCCGGCGCCTACCAATACGGCAGTTCGAGGCGAAACAGAGCGCCGCCGGCGGGGAGATTCTTCGCCGTTAAGGTGCCTTTGTGCTTGTGCGCGAGCTCCCGTGAAATCGCGAGGCCTAACCCTAAACCGAACTCCGTGCCGCCCTTTTTTGTGGTTACGTTTGACTCGAAGATCGCCTCGAGCAACTCTTCCGGAATGCCGGGCCCTTCGTCCTCTACTTCCATCCAGACCCAGTCCTCGTTACTGCCGGTGCGGATAACGATCGCGTTGCCTGGTTCGGTGGCGTCGCAGGCGTTGGTAAGCAGGTTCGTGATGATCTGATTGATGTCTCCTGGGCAGCACTGCACTACAAGCGGTTCCGCGAGCTCCAGTCTGAGCTCGAAGTGCTTGAGTCGATGGTTGAGCACAACCAGCGTGTCTCGGATACAGTTCTCAAGGTGCGTGGAGCAGCTCTCCTGGTTCTCCTCCCGGCTGTAGCTTTTGACGCTTTGTACCAGGCGCCGGATACGTTCCTCAGCGAGGTGTATGCTATGTAGCGCCGCGCCCACCTCGAACACGCGAAGATGGTTGGACACGTGCTCTGTTCGCCCGGCAGTTAGCTCCGGCTCGAGCAGGTGCAGTTCTTCCTCGCCGAGTCGGGTGAGACGGCGACAAAAAGCCCGGCCCAGTTCCGGATAGCGGGTCTGCAGCTCCTGCAAACGCTTGCGGGATTCTTCGCTGCTGAGAAACGGGGCGGAAAACCCCGCTGCAAACAGCTGAGCCGAAACCGGCTGGTCTTTGAACAGCGCCGGCATCTCCTGCGTGACGAACTCCACGCTTTTCATCAGCGAAGCCGACGGGTTGTTGATCTCGTGAGCGATTCCGGCCAGCAGTTGTCCCATGGTTGCCAGCCGCTCCTGGTAGATCAGCTGTGTACGAGTCTGCTTGAGGTCTTCCACCGTTTCGCGCAGGGCGTTGCGTTCCTGTTCGAGCTCGTCGGTGAGTTCCGCCACCTCGAGGTTGAGTCTTACCACGCGGCGGTAGCGATCGCTTAGGTTGGTGACGAAGAGCTGTTGTGTAAGCCGCGTGAACTCGGGGTCTTGTGCGACCCCGCGCTCAAAGTCCTCGCGCTCAAGGCGCAGCACCGTGAGGTCTGTGGCGGCTACTGAATCGGTGAACGCGGGCCGCCCCGTCCAGAACGAGAGGATTCCCAGGAGCGAGCCCGGACCGATGAGATCCACCTGTATTGAGCTGCCTTTGGTGTCGCTCTTGGAGTTCTCGGCGCTACCCTCAAGCAGAATGTACAGCGTGCGGTTGATGTGACCTTCGTAAAGGAGTTGCGACCCCGCGGGGATATGCTCCGGCTCACGCCCGAGCGCGCGAGCTCGCCCCACGAGGCGCTTGAGCGCTTCCTCGGTGCTCAGCTCGGGCAGCTCACCCTGCTCGGGCTTCTCGTTTCCATCGGTCATGGCGTGCTCGTGCTACCGGTCGGCTTCGCGGTAATCCCGGAGCAGGGTAGCGGCGTGCTCCGGGCCGAGATACTGTAGATAAGGCAGCGGGTCAAGGCCGCACGCCGCGATATACAAGCCCATTTGCCGGCGCGCCACCTGCAGGAGCTCATCTTTCTCCCACGGCTTTGCGACGTAATGGGCCAGGTCGGCCTGGTTGACCGCCTTCACCGTCGCGTCGAGCCCGGCCTGGCCGGTAAGAAGAACCTTCCTCGTCTGCCGCCGGCGTTCGTCATGAGTCATGGCCACCAGCAGGTCTACGCCGGTCTCGCCGGGCATGATGTGATCGCAGAAAATGACGCCCAACGCAGTGCGGTCGCGGTCCAGCCGTTCCATGCATTCGCGTGCCTCGGCGGCGTTTGCCGCAGTCTCGACCGGGAAGACATCCTCCAGCGGTGCAAGCTCGCGAACCGCCACCTCCAGGACGTCCGGTTCGTCATCCACGCACAGTATTGCAATCGTCTGACTCATGAGCGAACTCCCGGATAGTTTACAAGACGAGCGGCCAGAGTACCAGTGCAAACAGCACGGTAAACACGAACCCCAGAACACCCACCAGGATGCCGGACACGGCTATGTCCCGCGTCTCAATCAGCCCGGTCGACATCGCGATTGCGTTCGGCGGCGTCGAGATCGGCAGTATGTTGGCATAGC
>PUNW01000409.1 GCA_003552665.1 Spirochaetaceae bacterium
CGAAGGTCACAGCTGGGAGCCCCGCACGCTCGCCGCCGAGCTCAACGCAGGTCGCGTGAGCGGTTTCACCGTTACCCCGCCCAGGGGTAGCGCGCTTACGCAGTCACAGATCTACAGCGAGCTCGCGGCGGTTGGCGAGCTCGGCGTCCCGCTTGCGTTCTATCAGCTTCCGCAGATCACCGAAAACGAGATGGAGCCGGAGACCGTAGCCGAGCTCGCGGCACGCTACCCGGGCTTCTACATGCTCAAAGACACCAGCGGCGCCGACCGGGTAGCACTGGCAGCCCACGAGCACGACTATCACGGTGTCTTTCTGGTGCGCGGCGCTGAGCGCGCGTACGCGGAATGGCACTGTACCGCCGGTGGACCCTACGACGGGTTTCTGCTGTCAACCGTCAACTGCTTCGCCCATCCGTTGGCGGAGATGCTCGCCGCGTTGCGGGAGGGTCGCCATGAGACCGCACGGTCGATCTCGGCGCGGGTTTCGGCGGTGGCCGAAGAGCTGTTTTCCGCCGCGGCCGAGCTCCCGTTCGGCAACCCCTTCTCGAACGCCAACCGTGCGATCGACCATGTCTTCGCCTACGGGGAACAGGAGGCGCTCACCCGCGACCCTCCGGCCACGATTTCCGGCAACCGCCTCCCGCCCGCCCTTATCGAGCAAGCGGTGCAGGCGTTGCAGCGTGAAGGGTTCGACGCGCGCACCGGTTACCTCGAGTAAACGCAACGACAAGCCCGTCCGGACGGCAGGGCTGTCCACGCGGGAGCCCTGTCCGGGCGAACAGCCTGTCCGGGCGAACAGCCGAGGTCCGGTCACCCGAGGCGCCGGCGCTTAAGCCTGTTTCAGCAGCGACTCGCCGGTCATCTCGCTCGGCTTCTCCAGCTGCATCAGGTCGAGCACCGTCGGGAAGACATCCGCCAACCGCCCGTCGCCTCGCAGAGCCGGCGACGGGCGCTCCGGACTCCCGGTAGCGTCACTCACGCGGGCCGGGTCGACGATGATGCAGTCCACTTCATAGACGGTGTGCGCGGTGTGAGCGCTGGTGTTCTCCGGGTCCCACATCTGCTCGGAGTTTCCATGGTCGGCGGTGACGATGAGCTTGCCGCCCCGTTCGAGAGTCGCCTCGACGATATCGCGCACACACGCGTCAACGGCTTCACATGCCTTGATCGCAGCATCGAGTTTGCCGGTGTGGCCGACCATGTCGCCGTTTGCGAAGTTCACCAGAATGAAGTCCTCACAGTCATCGGCCTTGACGCGTTTGAGCACCACGTCGCGGACCTGCTCGGCGCTCATCTCGGGCTTCAGGTCGTATGTGCCCACCTGCGGTGACTGCGGCATCTCGCGGCCCTCCCCCGGGAAGGGTTCGTCGCGGTAATCGTTGAAGAAAAAAGTCACGTGGGGGAACTTCTCGGTCTCGGCGCAGCGGAACTGCCTGAGATCCAGGCTGCTCAGATACTCACCGGCAATATTCTTCATCTTCGGCGGTTTCGGGAACGCCACGTTCACCAGCGGATTCAGCTCTTCTTCGTAGGCGGTCATCGTGACCCAGAACACGTCCAGCTTGGGACCCCGGTCAAAACCCTTTTCACCGCTGTCCGGTGACGGCTTGACCTTACCGTAGAACTCAGGCATCGCAAACGCGCGCACAAGCTCACGCGGGCGGTCACCGCGGTAGTTGAAAAAGATCGCAGTATCCCCGTCGCCGATGCGGGTTTCCTTCCAATCGGCTCCCACACAGCGCGGCGTGATGAACTCGTCGCCGTTCTGGCTGTCGTTGGTTGGATTATCATAGTAGGCTTGAATCGCCTCGGTAGCGCTTGCGTAGCTTTCAACCTCGGACGCCTTGCCGGTCAGCAGATCATAGGCGAGCTTAACGCGCTCCCAGCGGTTATCGCGGTCCATGGCGTAGTAGCGGCCGGCGACCGACGCAACCTTCCCAACGCCGATCTCGGCCATCTTGCGCTCGATCTGTCGCGCGAACTCGATTCCGGTATACGGGCCGGTGTCACGGCCGTCGGTAAACAGATGCACCGCCACCTTCGAATGCCCGGCCCGGCTGCAGAGCTCGAGACAGCCGGACAGATGACCGAGCAGCGAGTGCACGCCCGCATCCGAGGCTAGGCCCATAATATGCACCCAGCTCCCGTTGTGCTTGGCGCGTTCCACGCCTGCGAGCAAGGCCCGGTTCTCGAAAAACTCGCCCGAACGAATCGCTTTGGTGATGCGCACTGAGTCCTGGTTGACGATACGACCCGCACCAAGATTCTGATGCCCAACCTCGGAGTTACCCATGGTTCCTTCAGGAAGGCCGACGTCCTCACCCGAGGTGCGGATCGTCGTCCAGGGATACTGCTGCAGCAGACGGTCACTGCACGGAGTCTCGGCCAGTTTGACCGCGTTGAAGTCATCATGCTCCGAGTTGGGGTTCCGTCCCCAACCGTCTCGCACGATAAGCACTACCGGTTTCGCTCGCTCGCTCATTACACTGCTCTCCCTGTCTAAGTGTTAGCTGTTCGTGATCGGGATCAATTCAATACTATTTGGACGATTTCCGCAAGGC
>PUNW01000209.1 GCA_003552665.1 Spirochaetaceae bacterium
ATGCCAGGTTTTCACGCCGAAGTGTTCGCATAACGCCTACTCGATTTCCGGCTTCGCAAAGTAATCCAGCGGGGTAAAATCAGGTTGGGAGAATGCGAATGCCGCCTTTACACGTTCCTTCGATGTCATACCCGCCTTCACCACGAGGCGCTTACCCCGCCCGTTTCTCCCGGCAGAGGGCCACCGCGGCATCGGCCGCGCTGGAGGCGTCGGGCGCGTAGAGGTCCGCTCCCACGCTCTTGCAGAAACTCTCGGTCACCGGAGCGCCACCCACCATGATGCGGAAGCGATCGCGGTGGCCTTCGCCCGCCACCGTCTCGATTACGTTCTTCATCTCGGTCATCGTGGTGGTGAGAAGTGCCGAGCACGCTATGATATCCGCGTTTCGCTCAAGTGCGGCTTCAAGGAACTTCTCAGGAGGCACGTCCACGCCGAGGTCAATGACTTCAAGCCCCTTTCCTTCCATCATCATCCGCACGAGGTTCTTGCCGATGTCGTGGAGGTCTCCTTTCACCGTACCCAGGATAACTGTTCCGGATGCCTCAACGCCCGCGCCGGCAAGATGCGGCTTCAAAATCTCGCTTCCGGCGTTCATGGCGCGCGCGGCAATCAGGACTTCGGGCACATAGACTTCGTTGTTCTTAAACTTCTCACCGATCACGCCCATGCCGTGCAAAAGCCCTTCCTCGAGGATGACTCGTGGATCAGTCCCTTCATCGAGCGCGTTCTGAACCAGACTCTTCACCTCAGCAGCCTTCCCGCGCTGAAGCATCTCCGATATCTCTGTCAACAGGCTCATCCAGTACTCTCCTTCGCCCCGAACGGTCGCATTCCGTGCGCCGCAGGGCATGATCCGCAATCGTGGTTGATACAGCTTGGATTATAACGTGAGTCGGGCGCCACGTATCGGAAATTCTTGCGGTTTCTTGTAGATTCTTGCGGCTATGCTGCAAGCGCGCCCGCTCATAGCCCATACTCCTCGAGCAGCACTTTGCCTGAGTCAATCCGGCCCTGCATCATCTCGACAAACGCATCCTCGTTGAGCGGGATCTCAGCGAGCTGCTCGCGGACCATCGTCACCCATACCTCCTCGCGCGGATCCATGCGAAGCCGCCGGTCCTGCACCGCTTCCTCTATGATCTCGAGTGCCGTTCCGACCGCGGCGAACGTCGCGGCGAGATGATCACCCGCTGCAACGACCGCCCGTGCGATCCGGATCACGCTATCCGGCGCCAGAATCAACGCCTGCGGATCATGCGAGACATCCGAGCCGACGAGCATGTCGCGGAGTAGCAGGGACTGTCGCGTACGGATCGACTCGTTCAGGAGCCGCACGTCGTAGGCCAGTTGCTCGAGCGACACGACCGGTGCGGGGCCACCCAATAGATGCACCGCCTGCACCGACTCATTGCTCCACAGATCACACGCCGCCATCGACACGTTGCCCACCGGGCTTGCGTGAGCGCACGCGGCTGTTTTTCCTTCCATCGATATGGGAACTCCCGCTATCGCCTTGAGGAATACACCTTCGTACCCGCAGTCCTTGTCCGGGCCGCGCGCCCCCCGCTCGTACGCGACGAGGCTCCGGGGGATGGACGCCGCCCGGTCCACGGCCGAGAAGACGCGAGGGATGTACTGTTTCTCGGCGAGCACCATGGCGGTGTTCGCAAAGCCGCACGCTGTATCGCCCCCCGCTATCACGCCCCTGTCATTCGCGATTTTCGTGATCTGGTCCCACAGAAACCTCATGTCCCGTACGCCGAGCACGCCAAGCGCGTAAACCACCCCCTGTATATCGCAGTTCACCAGCGCCTCGTCGTGCAGCTCCTTGCCGCCCGTGCTCTCGATGGAAAGAAACGTGGCTCCGGCCTTTGCCCCTTCGTCGAAGAGTCGCAGCATGTTCTCCAGGTACGGGCTGTTGCGCATGCGCGGCGGCCGCTCGTAATCGCGGGTGTCGTTAGGTGTCAACCGCACCTCCGCCTTCATCCCGTACCTCGCGCTGAACCGCTCGCACGCTTCCACGAGAATTTCTGTAAGCTCGATGCCATACGCGGGCTTGAGCGTCATCTCGAGCAAAGTCTCGAACTCGACTACGATTCCCTCCACGTGAAGCGCCGCGGCTCGGGTAAGCACATCGTCCACGGTCTTTCGGTATATCTCCTTGATTTCCGGATAGGTGCGGGCATTCACCTCCATAGTCGGAAGCGTGAAGTTGAGCTCCGGGTAGACCTGCCCTCCGCCTACGGTGAGCCCCCTGCCGCTCGTAACCGGCTTGGGTGCTGTTCCGAAAATCAACCCCGTAGGATCATCAATTGCAAGCTCGGTGAAGCGCATGGTTCGGTCCCCTTTCGATCATTCTGAATAACCCGAGGACGTCCCGCACCACTACGGACGATCCTCGATCGCCTCAGTGTGCTCGGGAATGACGGCTGAGGTATATAAGCATCTTGATATTTCTGGAACGCTCTTGGCGAAATCGACACGGGGGCGTCATCATCTCCGCGCACGATACGCGGCGGGAGTCGTTCCGGTGTCCCGACGGAACGCCTGCGTAAGATGGCTCTGATCAGCGAACCCGCACGCCTCCGCTATCTCGGCAATCGACAAATCTGTGCCGGTCAGGAGCTCTTCGGCGCGCTGGACTCGTATACGCCGGACATACCGGGAGAACGTCTCTCCCATCTCCTGCGAGAATACCCGGCTGAGATACGAGGGCGAAACCCCGGCGAGCGCAGCTGCTATGCTCAGGCTGACCCGACCGCGATAGGAGTCTGCTACGTAGTCCACCGCCCTCCGTAAGATGGTCGTATGGACGGCGTTCGCCGGCAGGCGAAGGACCGAGCTCGAGAAGCTCCGCACGATTCCCGCCATCCAGGGGGCAATCTCGTTGACCTCTCCAAGTCCCTCGAGCTCGTCGAGCGCCTCGTAGTTGAGTCCGAACACCCGGTTGGGGTCCGCCCCCCGGCTGATTAGGATGCGCGACAGGAGAATCACGATCTCGCGAGCACGCATCCGCACGCGCTCGAGATCCGCCCCAAACGAGAAAAACACGTGCCCCAGAAGCTCGTTGAGCAACGCCTGGGCGCGTGCCGTCTCCCCGGCGGCGATTGCGTTGAATAATGCCTGTTCCGTCCGCAACGGATAGCTCGGCACAGCGGCCTCCATGCCGTGCTCAAGCCGATACTGTTTCAGTTCCTGGATGTACTCGTTAATCCGCGACTCTCGCGCGAAGCGCTCATCCCGACTCTCTTCTTCGCCGAGTGTTTCCAGGCTGCACGCGGTACGATACAACTGTTCGGCGAGCGCGTGCACCCGGGCTGAGCGGACCCGGGGGATCGAGTCGTAGATGCGCCGCAGCCGCTCTCCTTCTTCCCGCGCGGAGAATTCCGATCGCCGGCGAAGAAGACCCATCACATCCTGTTGAAAGCTGCTGTCGCCTTCCTCGAGCCGCATTGGACCACACACCAGCGCGGCGGCGACGCTCGCCCCGTCCATCACCGGGGCCACGCAGTGGATAAGATTGCTGCGACAGAGAAACACCTGCCGCCCGCCGGAAAACGACGCCTGCCGTGCACGCTCGGCGTGTTCGGCTGCCGAACCGTCGACCGCCCCGTCCCCGGATACATCGCGGCAGATCCGGCAGGGATACTCGCCCGCGGATATCGGATAGAGCACGCGCCCCTGCGGATCGATGAGCGCACAGCGGATTCCCGTAGCAGACTCGAACTCGCGGGCTGCGTGGATTGCGGCGTGACGCCTGCGTTCGGTGCTGGAGGAGTCCGCACCGGAATCGGTCCCGTGGAATGTCATCTCGATAATACGCGGAGCATAATTCTTATAGCGAGTCCACGTCAATCACAGCTATACTGCGTCTATGCGGTATAAGGTAATCGGATGCAGCGTTTTCTGCCGGGAGATTTCGCTCTTGGCTGCGCGCTCCGACGCAGTGCTGGACGTTACCTGGATTCGGCAGGGGCTGCACAGCTATCCCGAGATCTTGCGGGATGAGATACAGCGCGAAATCGACCGGGCTGAAAGCCCGCCACAGACGCCGCTCGACCTGACACTCCCGCCTGAGGACTACAGCGCGGTTATTCTGGGATTCGGACTCTGCTCCGGTGCGGTCTGCGGCCTCCGCACCCGCCGCCTTCCGCTGGTAATTCCCCGCAGCCATGACTGCATTGGGATTCTGCTCGGCTCGCGCGAGCGATACATGAAAGAGTTCGCCGCCGCTCCGGGAACGTATTGGCTCAGTCCCGGGTGGATCGAGCAGTCGACCTTCCCCTGCGGCGAACAGTGCAGACTAATCAGGGAGCGGCTCGCGGCACGCTACGGTGAGGAGAACGCCGAATACCTCATGGAGGTCAAGGTGGAAAGCCTCCAGCCATATACCCGCACCGCGCTCATCCGGTGGCCGGAGCTGGACCGTCCCCGATATCAGGCGAGACTCTCTGAGATCGCGCGTGATTTCGGGTGGCAGCCGGCGTGTATCGACGGAAACGCCGAGCTCCTGCAGCGCATCCTCGAGGGTGAATGGAACGATGACGATGCGGTGATCTGCCCGCCCGGGCGGACGGTTGAAATGAGCGAGGACGACCGGATCATGCGCACTGTCTCCTTCGGCGACTGCACGGGGGAGTCCCGTGATTGAGGTACAACAAGGACGGCACAGCACCCACCTGTCCGCTCCACGCTCGGACGAGCACGGCTCCCCTACCGTGCTTTCGCTCCTGGCCTCGGATCACCGCTTCTCAATACCGGCACCCTGCGGCGGCATGGCGCGCTGCGGCAAGTGTGCGGTGGTGATCCCGGAAAACCCGCCCTCCCCCACGGAAGCCGATCAGCGGTTCCTCAGCCGCGCGCGCATCGAGCACGGCTATCGGCTTGCGTGCACATGTCCGGTCGACGGCATAACGAAAGTTGTCGTACCGGAACACCGCAGGCGCGCCTTTGTGAAAGGCGAAGCGCCGGTGTTCGATTCGCCGGCCAGCGTATGGAGCGTGGCTGCCGCCGAGGGCCGGTACGCGGCTGCGCTCGACGTTGGAACCACTACGCTGGCAGCTTATCTGTTGGATACGGAAACAGGAGCGGTACCGGCGGTGCTTGCGGAAATGAACCGCCAAGCAGTATACGGCGCCGACGTCCTCAGCAGAATTGCGTACTGCGACGGCAACGGTGCGCGGCTGGCACAGATGACCGGCATAATCCGGTCACAGCTTTCGGACATGATCGGGGACCTCCGTAGCGTGTTCGGCCCGCCCGGAACGGTCGTGGTCGCCGGGAACACGGTGATGCTGCACCTCGTGGCCGGCGTGAGCCCGGCCGGTATCGGCCGCGCCCCGTTCACCCCGGAGTTCACCGAGACACGCAGGCTTTGCTCCGACACGTTTCACGAATCGACCACCGGAACCGTCGTTCTGCTTCCCTCGATATCCGGCTACGTGGGGGCCGACACGGTCTGCGGCGCTGTAGCCGCTGAAATGGATCGGGATGACCGGTCAACACTTCTGCTTGATGTCGGGACTAACGGAGAGCTTGCCCTGCACCACAGGGGACGGTTTTTTGTCTGCTCCACTGCCGCCGGTCCGGCCTTCGAAGGGGCGGCCATCAGCGCGGGCGTGGGGGGCATACCGGGTGCAATCTCCGGCTTGACGCGTGAAGGACCGCGGCTCGTGCTCGAGACAGTTGGCGGTGAACCGGCCATCGGGATCTGCGGCTCGGGGTTGCTGGACTTCGTGGCACTGGCGCTTTGCGACGAAGTCATCGATGAAACCGGCCGGATGGCACGCACGGACGAGGAGATTGGCTCGACGGATGCCGCGGCCCGCGCTGCCTGGAGCGGCCGGCTCGGTGAGCGCGACGGCTCTCCGGCGTGCCGGCTCGCCGGCGATCTTCGGTTCACCCAAAAGGACGTACGAGAGGTACAGTCGGCCAAGGCGGCCATCGCGGCAGGGATCGACGCACTGTGTGATCTCGCCGGACTCGCGCCCGAAGAGATCGAACGCATAGTTCTCACCGGCGGCTTCGGAGATCACCTGCGGCTTGAGAGCGCGCTCCGCATCGGTCTTCTGCCGCCGCTGCCGAGTGAGCGGTTCGATATCCTGCGCGATGCGGCGGGTTTGGGAGCGCTCCTGGCGCTCCGGCAGGAGGGGGCGCTCGAGCGCATGGAAGAGCTTGCGGCGCAGGCGCTGCACCTGGAGCTCAGCGGACACGCGCTGTTTCGCGACCGTTATGTGGAGCATATGACCTTCCCCGCGGGAACGTGACCCATGACGCGGCACGCAAAGCGAAGCGGGCTCGGGCTCGGGCTCGCGCTCAGAGGCTTCGTATCAGAGACTTTATAGAGGAGATGTTGTAATGGCCAGAAACGCTATCAGCGCGACCGTACAGACCGGCCGTATTCTTGCGTCCGACGGGGCGTGGGGAACCCTGCTGCAGACTGCCGGGCTGGGCTCCGCAGAGTGCCCGGAGCTCTGGAACCTGGACCAGCCGGAGGAAGTCCGGCGGGTTGCTGAGCAGTACCTTGCCGCCGGTGCCGAGATGGTAAAAACCAACAGCTTCGGCGGGAGCAGCTTCAAGCTTTCCCGATACGGTTTGCAGGACCGTTCGAACGAGCTCAACCGCCGCGCCGCGGAAATATCGAGAGAGGCAGCCGGCGACGACCGCTGGGTTCTCGGCTCGGTGGGGCCGACTGGTAAGATGCTGGTGATGGGCGACGTCACCGAAGACGAGCTATACGAGGCGTTCCGCGTACAGGTTGTTGCGCTCGAACAGGGCGGCGCAGACGCGGTCTGTGTCGAAACCATGAGCGATATCGACGAAGCGCGACTGGCAGTGCGGGCGGCCAAAGAGAACACGAACCTGGAGGTCGTTGCCACCTTCACCTTCGACAGAACCGTAGGAGGCGACTACAGGACCATGATGGGGGTGACTCCCGAGGATGCTGCACAGACGATGCGCGAAGCCGGCGCGGACATCGTCGGCACCAACTGCGGCAACGGTTTCGAGCGCATGATCGACATCGTGAAACGCATTCGGGCGGCTCTCCCCGAGGTGCCGATCCTGGTGCACGCCAACGCCGGTATGCCGATACTCGAGGAAGGCGTGAGCCGATACCCGGATACCCCGGAGTTCATGGCCTCGCTTGTGCCGGACCTGGCGAAAGCCGGCGCGAACGTCATAGGAGGCTGCTGCGGCACAACGGCCGACCACATACGCGCAATTCGGAACGCGATAGACGGACTCCGTTCCGGACGGTAGATGGATGCTCAGAGTGCGGTAGGCAAACTCTACTGTGGATGGGCCGACTATCCCAATCAGGCCGGGGGCAAGACGTGTCCGGGTGTTTTGGACGCTGCGGGGCTCGACAAACCCGCGCTTCTCGTGCCGGCAGAGCTTTACTTATGCGCGCCTTTTGAAGAGGGTGTTCTCGATAAGTACGATGACCGGCTCTTGGCAAGCGACGCCATGGAAATCGAGAAATACGTCACTCCGAGGAGGGACAGCATCCCTCACCTCATCTCGTGGCCTGTGCAAAACCGCGACTATTCTGCGCGTCCGGCGGCCGAGCGACTCGATCCGCACAATTGAGAACGCTTCCCCGAGGACTGGAGGCGGCATGTTGAGCAATTGAATACGTATGTGGATGCCCTGTACATCTGGGAGGACATGGCGTACAGAAATGGCCCCCTGATAAGCCCACGACTGTTTCATGAGTTCCTCGTGCCGGCGGGTAGGAGGATTACGGATCTGAGTCGCTGCTACGGCGCGAACTTAATCCTCTTAGACACCGACGGCGACCGCAGTAAGCTTATCTCCGGCTTCCTCGAGGGGGCGTGACGGGCCTCCATCCGTTCGAGGTTCAGGCAGGAATGCACGTGGGAGCGGTGAGAGATACGTTCCAACCCTTCTCAAACAGAGGTCTTGAGAACACATTAGATCGCATAAGAGGTAAACCCACCGTCGATCACAACCAAGCTCCCTGTGACGAAGCTAGCCGCCTCGGAGAGCAACCACACCGTAGCCCCCACGAGATCCCCCGGTTCCCCGTAGCGGCCCATCGGTGTGTGAGCCAGAACCTCTCTCGCGCGAGGTGTGTATTCGCCGGTCTCCCGGTCAACGTGAAGAAACCGTAGTTGCTCTGTCATTATGAAACCGGGAACCAGTGCGTTCACGCGTACTCCGGTACGGGACAGATGGACTGCCAGCCATTGGGTGAGATTTCCCACTGCCGCTTTGGCCGCGGAATACGCGCCGACTTTCGTTAGTGGAGTGATCGTGCTCACCGAGGCAAAGTTGAGCACCACGCCAACTCCTGCTTTGGCCATAGGGCGCGCAAACTCGCGGGTCGGTATGACCGTTCCCAGGAAGTTGAGATCCGTCACGAAGCGAAAATCTTCCAGCGCAATGTCAAAAAACGTCCGTTTTCCCGCGCCGGACAGATCGCTGAGGTCTTCCCGTTCCACGGAGGGAACATCGGCGCTTCCGGCCGCCACGTTCCCGCCGGCACCGTTGATTAGGTAGTTCACCGGCCCCAATGTTTGGCGAACCGCTCGATGGGCCTCCTGCACCGATTCCGGATTGAGCACATCGCAAGCGAATCCGTACGCCTCCCCGCCACGTGAGCGGATCTGCTCCGCCACGGCGTGCGCACCGCCCTCGTCTTTATCCAACACTGCGACCTGGAATCCGAGTGCGCTCAGACTTCGTGCCAGTGTCCCCGGAAGCGCTCCCGCCCCTCCGGTTATCGCGACTGTACGCCCGGAGAATGAGAACAGGGATCCCATTGTTCGTTTTTCTTCCATCGTGCGCCCCCAGGCTGCGTGGGCTGTAGCCTTACACGCAATGATACGTGTGTCAAGAACAGACACATCGGCAACTGGCGGTACTTCCCTCGTAATGGAGAGGGAGTTCTCCGTTTAACCCCTACGTCGTCCGTCCCTTCGCTCCCAGAAATCGCTACTGACACGAAATCTCGCGGGTTCGTTCAAATTCACTTGGTATCGGTCTGCAACTTGTACAATCTCGCAACGTTCCAAAACTCTTAAGGAGGAGCGGGATGAAGAGATTAGTGCTGCTGCGGATTATTGAGGTTGCCTTGGCAGGCCTCGTCTTTGCCGGACGCTTCGTAGAGGAACCTGCGGAAGCGGCAGACGTGGCTGCCGTGAGCGTCCTGCGTTACGCTCAGGGCTTCTGCGGCGTGCAGCACATGCCTCCCGACCAGGAGGCCTTCATCCTCGGCTGGGAAGTCGAGAAGCTCCGCGAGCAAGTGAGCACGCGCTGCGCCTACGGCGCCGCTTTCCGCAGCACTGCGTGAAGCCGTGCCGCTTCTCCCGGAGTCACCTTTCGCGGCGCCATTGCCCGCGATCGGAGCGGTCGCGGATCGGAGCCATCGCGATCAGGGCCGCGCCATCTTTCCGCGCACCCTCCGCGCAGCCGCACGGGTCTTCTCCATGACCACCCCGGAAGACAACAAGAGCGTGAGTACAATTACGAGAAGGATAACGAGCGCAATTGGCCGAGAGAACACAGCCGTAAGATCACCCCGCGAACTGAGCATGGCTCGGCGGAACTCTGAGTCGGCCATCGGTCCCAATACCACGCCAAGCGCCAGCGGCGCGATTGGATACTTCATCTCGCGCAGGACGTAGCAGACTATGCCGATCAGGACCATGACCCTTATGTCGAAGGCGCGAAAGCTGGACGCGTACGCGCCGATTGCGCAGACGAGCACAATAATCGGCATCAGAATTTGGCGCGGTGCGGTTAAGAGATAGACTAAGCCCTTGGCGAGCACCAGACCGAAGATGAGCATCGCCACCGACGCTATTACCAGCAGTAACGCGAGGTGGTACGTAAACCCGGGGTGCTCCAGCGGCAACATCGGCCCGGGACGAATACCATGGATGATCATCGCCGCGAGGATCATGGCGGATGCACCGCTTCCCGGAATAGCAAGCGTAATAATGGGGATCAACGTTCCCGAGATCGCGGCGTTATTGCCGGTCTCGGCTGCGGCTATACCTTCGTAACTGCCTTTGCCGAACTCTTCTTCATGCTTGGATCGCTTTTTAGCGATGCCGTACGAGACCCAGGCCGAGATATCCTCGCCGGCACCGGGCACGGCTCCCACGAATACTCCGATGATTCCTGAGCGTATCGCGGTCGGCAGCAAACGAAGGGTCTGTTTCATGCCGGGGATGATCTTCCCTGTGCGCATTGTGATCTCGTACGGTACCTGTTCCTTTAACACCATCAACACTTCGGAGATACCGAACGCACCAATCAGTGCAGGCACCAGCGCGATGCCTCCCATCAGCTGTACATGCCCGAAAGTGAACCTTGGGGTCGCGTAGATCGGATCTAACCCTACGGTCGTGATAAACAGGCCGAGAAACCCGACCATCCACCCCTTGATAGCGGTTTCCTGACTAGAGAGGGTGCCGCACAGGGTGATACCGAGAATTGCGAGCAAGAAGAACTCCCAAGCCCCCATCATCAGGGCCAGCCGCAACACCAAAGGAGTAATCAGGATCATGCACAGTATCCCGAACAGCATGCCGAAGAACGAGGTGAGCGTGCCTACCCCAATCGCAAGTCCGCCCTTTCCCTGCTTAGCCAGTGGGAAGCCATCCAGTGCGGCAGCCGCCGCCGAAGGAGTGCCTGGGATATTGATCATGATCGATGCAATACACCCCCCGTAGATCGCTCCCACAAAAATCCCGATCAACATCGCGATCGCACTGTTGAATCCTAGCCCGTAGGTAAGACCGACCAGCAGAGCCAGGGTCATTGTTGCCGTCAGCCCTGGAATGGTCCCGACGAGAATCCCCAAGAAGGTCCCCAGAAGAACCAGCATCAAGACCTGCGGTTCGAAGACGTTACCCGCAACGCCGGTCACTAATGCCCACTCGGCAGCAAGACGCTGTAGCAATGCTTCCATGAAGTACCCTTCCTATCTGTCCGGTTTACGGCAGCGGTATATTGAGCGCGTGCCGGAACAAATAATAGATCGCGTAGGACGCAACTGCAGCGATCACCACAATGTAGATCAACCTGGTCGAACGTAAGAACAGCATCAACGCTATGAGGAAGACGAAACTCGCAACGAAGTAAGGCAACTCAGGGATCAGCACGTAGACGTAAAGAAGCATGAGAGCGCTGATTACCAGAGCTCGAATGAGCATGACATTGCCTTTGATGGCGCCGGCCTGACTCCTGAATCGCTTGAGCTTCTGCCACCCGCGGTTTCGTATCCCATTGACGAATACCACGGCCGCCGTCAGGAAGATCAATGACGACATGACCATCGGAAACAGACCGGGGGCATCCAGCATCGTCTGTGGTACCCGCATCCCGTACGCATGGTAGAACGCCAGTACCGACAGAATCATAACGATGGCCGGAAACACCACGTCGGCCGCGGCCACATCCTTTTCCTGAGGGGCCTGAGCGTCTCCTTGGCTCGCAAAGTCGGTGCTTTTGCGTTTCTCTTCGTTCATCGATCACGCCTCCGGAATACCGAAACTCTCGATGGAGCCTACGGGCCCGATCGCCCTCCGGAGAGCGAAAGCGGGCCCGGCCCCATGAAGCTGTCAGTTTCTACAGCACAACGGCCAACAGGACGCTCAATACTCCGCGTCCCAGCCCTCGGGCGGCCACTCCCAGTCCTCCGGTTGCGGTATTCCCACATCTTCCGGGTGGATCTCCGCGATGCCGGCGTCGTACAACGCCCAACCGACATTCGATTCGATAAACGACATCATACGGTCCGCTTCCTCACCGGTTACTCCCGAAACCATAAGACCTTGCTCTTCGGCAAACTCCTGCACCGAGTCTTGCTCTACAGCCCACTCGAAAGCCTCACGAATCTCTCGTCTGATCTCAACCGGGACATCTCGCGGGACGTAGATCGGCCAGCTCTCCTGAATGTCTTCAAGATGAGCCG
>PUNW01000187.1 GCA_003552665.1 Spirochaetaceae bacterium
GAACTCCTTCGGGATACATGGGCCAGATAATTGAGTGGCCGGAAGTAGTTACCGAAGGTGTCGACCTCGAGGACTGCCGATCATCGTTGCGCGACGCACTTGAGCAAATGGCGCAAGCCAATAAGGAGCTTGGGAAAGAAATTCCCACCGAACACGCTTTGCTTGAGCCAATGACGATTGAGTCGCCCTGATGTCCGTCAAGCGCTCGGATCTTGTGCGGTTTCTCGAACGGAACGGCTTCAGGCTGCTGTGAGAGGGCGGTAATCACGCCATTTACACCGACGGTACCAAGACGGTTCCCGCAAAACGTCATAAGCGATTCGATAGGATTACCGCTAACGAAATCTGTAAGCAGGCCGGTTTAGGTAAGCCGTGGTAGCGCGCTGGCGGCTGCGCTTTGATCGGGACCTGCATGGCCTCACTGCCCACCGGGCCGCCGTGCTTCGGCTCACTGCCGCCCGCCGCGGCGATCCGCGCCGGCGGCCCTCCACGGCTTGCGCTACCCCCTCGGCCGGGCCCAAAGCTGTGCTATACTGACAGCAGGATGACAGAGGTAATCAAGCAAATTGTTGAAGAGATAACCGGCGCCGAGCAGGTTCTGCTTTTCGGCTCGCGCGTCCGCGGCGATTCTCGCGCAGACAGCGATTACGACGTGCTGGCGGTCCTCCCTCATTATCTTGGCCCCAAGGAGCGACTGCGCCTGGCAACCCGCTGCAGACAGCGTCTGGCCCAGGAGGGCCTTGATGTCGATGTGTTGGTTAAGTCGCCGGATGAAATCCGCGACTACCATGACAAGCGCGGCAGCATTGTCCACGAAGCGCTTAACTCAGGAATCAGGCTGTGACCAAGGGGCAGTATCTCAGGCAGTGGCTGAGAAAGGCCGATCACGATCTCACCATCATACGACAGGGGATGGATCGTCCTGAGGCGGAGTGGGTGACAGATGTGCTTTGCTTTCATGCCCAGCAGGCTGTCGAGAAGGCGTTCAAAGCCTATTTGATCTATATTGAGCAAGAACCGCCGCGTACCCACTCACTTGAAGTGCTCCACAGAACTATTCGCTCATCATCGCCGGACTTCCCCAATTATGAGCTGGGAGATCTCACGGCTTTTGCTGTGCAATCCCGGTATCCCGATGAGTTGTTCGAGCCCGACAGCTCAGAAGCAAAACAGTATGCAAAGCTCGCAGAACAAATCGTGAACGATCTGCGGCTGCGCATGGATCACTAGCCGGATAGTCAAACACCGAAGCGAGCGTAGTGGCTCCTATTCGCGTAGCGGCAACTCAGCTTCCTGCGTCGGCGGTCCATCGAGGGCCGTAACAGTCCATGTTCGCACGCTGAACAAAAGCATGCCGGTATCCATCGGCTGGGGAGCGCCTTTCGGCCGCCTCCGCGCCGCGGCATGAGCCCGCGACACCCGCACCACAAGCACCCTTGCGGGTGTCGGGCAGGTTTTGAGCAACCCGCAGCCGCGATCCCGGCTGCCGATCCCGCCGGGCCCAGTGTGCCCGCGGCTCGGTATCCGTCGGCACCTGCGGGCCGCGGCACTACCGGGGTGGTGCTTGTGGGCGAGAGCGACCTTGAGTTCATCGTAGAGTGGTGCGCTGCTAAAGAAGGGCTTGCGTTTCGCACTACAACGAAACGCCCGGCGCGGCCCACAAACGATGAGCTTGTCATCTGCAGCGAGCGTCACGGCGAGTCGATAAACGCCGCGCCGAGTGCCGTGACAGGCTCGCCCGCAAGCGGCGTGCGGGCACTGCTCCGCCCGTGCAGGAAACGCAGCCGAAGGTATCGGCTACGCCCGTCGAAGAATCGCCGTGCTGGTGGGATCTGCACCTCGCTGAGCTTGCCGTGATGGGCTGAGCCCGCGACACCCGCCGGCCCGTAGTCGTGTTATACTCAAACCGGGTTTTTTGCGGCAATCAATGGCGCTGAGCCGCTCCTCCCGTCGGAACCCTGTCGGACTAATGTGCCGACCCTGTGTGGTATACTTTTATTTGGGGAGAATTCGCGGGAGCACTTATGAGCAAAACCTTCACCGCAGTGATACAGAAAGAAGACAACATGTATGTGGCGTTGTGTCCTGAGCTTGATATCGCGAGCCAGGGTGAAACCATACAAGATGCACGGAATAACTTACGCGAGGCGATTGAGCTTTTCTTGGAGGAAGCCGACCCACAAGAAATGCGAGGGCGGATGCATGAGGAGCAATACATATCTTCCGTAGAGGTCGCCGTTGGCTAAACTGAAGCGCCTCTCTGGCGCCGAGGTGTGCGCGATCATGAAGCGGCACGGCTTTGACGAGGTACGGCGAAAAGGGAGCCATATCGTCATGCAGCGACGTCACTCGGACAGTACATGCACCGTACCGGTTCCGGATCACTCGGAGCTGAAGGCCGGACCGCTTGCGGCAATAATCAGGCAATCAGCAATTCCCCGTTCTGAGTTCGAATGAGCGGCTATCGGCTGTATGCAGCTATAGAAGCCATGCACAAGATTAGGGAGAAGTCTCTCCCTCGCTCCAGCCGTGGCAGGCTCAGCGCCTGCCGGGCC
>PUNW01000354.1 GCA_003552665.1 Spirochaetaceae bacterium
CGACACCGGTAGCCACGCTCGACGAAGCGCGGAAAACTGCCAAAGAGGTGGGCCTGAACTACATCTACGTCGCTCGCGTGACCGGGCACGAGGGCGAAGACACCTACTGTCCGGCGTGCGGCGAAACCGTCATCGACCGGCTCGGGTTCGTCGTGGAGGAGATCCGGATGGAAGACGGCCGTTGCGCCGCCTGCGGACAAAAGATCCCGGGCCGTTGGGCCTGAGCCGCGCCCCGCAGCGAGTCGGCTCAGCTTGCGCGGCGCATATGGAGCTCGTACTGCGAGAGTGAGCGCCGGTCCAGATTCTCAAGACCGGCTTCCTTGGCCCAGGTCATGGCCTCGACGAACTCCTCAGAGGTAATCGAGCGCGCGATCTTATCGTATTCAAAAGCCTCATGCTCGACCCGGTACTGAGACATGATATTCACGTAGGTGTCCTTCGGCAGGTTCTCAGCCACCCATTCAACAAACTCCCGCGGTCCTGAGACCCGGTTCGGCATCACGAGGTGACGTATCATCACCCCGCGCTTCGCCACTCCGCGCCTGTCTGTCTGCAGGACCCCCACCTGGCGGTGCATCTCGAGGATGGAAGCCTTGGCGTGCTCGGGATAGTCCGGCGCCCCGCCGAGGTACTTCTGCCCCTGTTCAGGGTCCATGAACTTCAGATCGGGAAGATAGATATCAACAATGCCGTCGAGCATCTGCACGATCTCGGCCCGCTCGTACCCGCCGGTGTTGTAGCACAGCGGAAGCCGGAGCCCTTTCTTCATCGCGATACGTGTTGCGTTGAGGATATGCGGCATGACGTGCGTGGGGGTCACGACATTGATGTTGTTGCAGCCGTTCCGCTGCAGACTGAGCATCATTTCGGCGAGCTGCTCGTCTTCGATTTTCCTTCCCCGCCCCTCATGGGCGATCGGCCAGTTCTGGCAGAACACGCAGCGCAGGTTGCAGTTGGAAAAGAACACCGTGCCGGAACCGCTGCGGCCCACGAGCGGTAGCTCCTCTCCGAAATGGGGCTGTGCCGAATAGACGACGAGCTTCTCCGGAGCCCGGCAAAGCCCAACCTCCCCCCGCAGCCGATTCACCCCGCACTCGCGTGGACAGATATCGCAGTGCTCCAACCGCGCGTACGCTGCGTCGATCCGTTCGGCGAGCGTACCGTCACGCTCGCTCTTCAGATAGGCGGGCTCCCAATCGTCATTCGCGATGCCGTTGCCGTTGGCGGGCTCTTGATCCGGCTCGAACTCCCGCGGCTCCTGGCCGCCGTAGCCTTGGAGGAGCAACGACCCGCCGGCAACCACAGCCGACTTCAGGAAACCTCTCCGCGAAATACCCATCGCACTCGCCCCCAAATTGATACCGATAGCTGTTATAGATAAGAATAGCACAGTTTTTGGCCGGCAGGCAATCTGCCTTTTTTCTCAGTTTATTAGTAGTGCATAGAGGCAGCACACTCGCGCAGGAAGGCCTCCACCTTATGGCGTTTGCGCGTAGTGAGATTGTAGCCGATCCGTTCCGAATGCGTCGCGAGAGCTTGGAGCGCAGCAAAGTAGCCGCCGCAGATGCGGGCGAGCTCATCGAGCTCGGCTTCCAGGTGGTTGGCGTTCCATACAGCGTCCACCAACTGCTCGATGCGGCGGAAGCGCGCGATATCGCCCAAGCTGAGCCAGCGGTTTGACAACACCTGATACGGCGGCTCGCGCATCGCCACCTGGTCGTTCTGCTCGGCTGCTGCTCTGATCGCGGTGCCCGGCAAGCTTTTCAGAAACCCGATCTCAAAGCGATGCGGCTTGAGGGACAGCAGATCTTCAATCGAGGCGGCAAGCTCCTCGGGGCCGTCATGCGGCAACCCAACGATCAGATCGAGATGAACCGCGACGGTGCCGAGGGCGATCACGCGCTCGACCATCGGGCGAGCTGATTGCCACGAACCGCCGCGCTTTATGTCGCGCAGCGTGCGCGCATGCACCGACTGCACCCCAATCTCAAACTGGAAGCGCTCCGGCGGCGCTCCGGCGAGCACCTCGAGATCTGCGCCGCTCAGAAATGCCGGATGCACCTCAAAGTGGAATCGCGCCCCGGTTTCAGCCTCAGCCAGATAACGCCAGATTCCACGCGCGCGTTCAGGGTCGGCGTTGAAGGTGCGGTCGACGAACTTCACAATCGGCGGGGCGGCAAGGTGCCGCTCCATCGCGATGATTCGGTCGAGCTCGTGCAGTGTCACATCAAGCGGGCGGAACTCCGGTTGCTGATCAGCGCGTCCCGACACGCAGTACGCGCAGGCGCACGGACAGCCGCGGCTTGACTCGTAATAGATGTAGCGGAAGTCGAACTCTCGGACATCCTCTTCCAGGTAGGGGAAGGGAATCTCGGCAAAAGGCGGATTCGGGATGCGGAGTACCCGCTCCCCACCTGTAACAAAGCCCTGCCGCGCGAGGTGCCGCACCGCAGCCTCCCCGCCCCCGCAGATGATGCAATCGATCTCCGGATGCTTACGCAGCCATTCCTCGGCGCTGTAAGACACCTCGGGGCCGCCGAGGATCAGCGCTGC
>PUNW01000363.1 GCA_003552665.1 Spirochaetaceae bacterium
AGCGCCTCGAAGACGAGCTGATCGTGGCGCGCGAGCAGGCCGAGGCTGCCAGCCGTGCGAAGAGCGAGTTTCTCGCCACGATGAGTCATGAGTTCCGTACTCCTTTGAACGGTATCGTGGGGATGCTCCAGCTGCTGCAATCGGAGACCGCGAGCAAAGAGCAGACCGAACACCTACAGATGGCTCTCAGCTCGGCCGATCGGCTCGCACACCTGCTATCGGATGTGCTCGACCTCGCGATGATCGAGGCCGGCAGAGCACAGATTCGGGAATCGGAGTTCAACGTCCAGCATCTATGTGAATCGGTCGTGGATTCCTTGTTCATCCGGTCGCAGGAGAAGCGGCTGTCGCTTCGGGTCGCCGTTGCTCCCGAGCTGCCGGCGACATTGGTCGGTGACAGCACCCGAATACGTCAGATCCTCTTCAATCTGGCGGGCAACGCCGTTAAGTTCACCGAACGCGGGCATGTAGCCATAGCGGTAACGCCGCTCGAGACAACCACCGGCAACGAGCTTACTGTAGAGTTCTCGGTCACAGACACCGGAATCGGCATTCCCGAAGACAAGCTCGCCGAGATCTCCACTCCGTTCCTGCAACTCGACAGCTCGCATACGCGCAGCTACGAGGGCGCCGGTCTCGGCCTTGCTGTGGTGCATCGACTCGTGGAGCTCATGAACGGCACGGTAAGCATCGAAAGCTCCCAGGGCGAGGGCACCACCGTGCGGGTACGGTTGCCGCTGAAAGTGGCGCCGGCAGACACCGGTACGCCCGGGCTGGAGGAAATACAGCAGTCCGAGAGCCCCGCGGACTACGCCGGCGAAGACCGGCGGCGCAGCTTGCGGCTCTTGGTAGCCGAGGACGAACGTGTCAACCAGCTTGCGCTGCAGAAGCTATTGGAGTCGGAAGGCCACCAGGTCACGGTGGTCAGCGATGGGGGGCAGGTGCTCGCCTCGCTGGTCCTCGAGGATTACGATTGCATTCTGATGGATATCCAGATGCCGATCATGAACGGTGCCGAGGCGACACGTACCATTCGCGCCGCACGCAAGCTCGGCAAGATGCGCAACATCCCGATCATTGCAATCACCGCGTACGCAAGCGCTGAGCACGTACGCGAGTTCATGCAGGCCGGCATGGATGCCTGTCTGGCCAAGCCGGTGATGATAGCGGACCTCAACGCTACCCTGCGAAAGCTTGGGCTACGGTAAGGCATGCGATGATCCAATCTGACGACGGAATCTTTCGGCTGAACACAGCGAACACCAGTTACCTCTTTCGCGTCCTTCCCACCGGCCACCTCGAGCACCTCTATTACGGTGCGCGCCTTGAGGAGCAGGAGCTCGATGCCTTGCAGACCAAGATCACCTCGGGCGCAGGCACAAGCGTCGTCTACGGTCGTGAGGACACCGAGTTTTCGCTCGACCGAGTTACGCTCGAGTACTCCGGAATCGGAAAGGGAGACTTTCGTCACAGCCCGGTGGAGGTTCGCATGCCGGACGGAAGCTGGGTGTGTGACTTCGTGTATGCCGGCCACGACGTAACCGAAGGGGGTATCCCGATCGAGGGATTACCCTCCGCACACGGCACACCCGACACATGCCGCACGCTCACCGTGGAGCTCGCAGACCGCAAGCTCAATGTGAAGCTCAGGCTGTTCTATACGGTCTTTGCTCACGCAGACGTAATTACCCGGCGCGCGATGCTCATCAACGAGGAGTCCGAACCGCTTGTAATCCGCCGGTTCATGAGCATGATGGTGGACCTCCCGGACTGCGACTACGAGCTGATTACGCTCGACGGTGCCTGGATCCGCGAGGCCCATCGCCACCGCCGCCCCCTGTCTTACGGGCTCTACGTGAACGAGTCCACCACCGGCACCAGCAGCAACCGGCACAATCCCGGCATCGTGCTCGCCCGGCCGGCGACGACCGAAGACGCCGGCGAGTGCCTCGCGCTGAACCTGATCTATTCCGGCAACCACTACGAGGCGGTTGAGCTCAGCCCCGGCAGCACCCTGCGGGCGATGAGCGGCATCAGCCCCCACTGTTTCGAGTGGGAGCTTCAGACCGGAGAACGCTTCGAGACCCCCGAGGCAGTCCTCAGCTATTCCGAAAACGGTTTCAACCGCCTGAGCGGGAACATGCACACCTTTGTGAACGAGCATGTCGTCCGCGGTTCCCACCACGACGCCGAGCGGCCGGTCCTCTTCAATACCTGGGAAGCGTATTCGTTTGAGTTCAACACCCGCAAGGTTCTGAAGTTCGCACGGGCGGCGCGCGACCTCGGTGCAGAGCTCGTGGTGCTCGACGACGGATGGTTCGGAGAACGGGACTCGGACGCCGCCGGGCTTGGCGACTACCGCGTCAACACACGCAAGCTTCCCGGCGGGCTTACGCGCCTGGCACGGAAGATCACGCAGATGGGTTTGAAGTTTGGTCTTTGGTTCGAGCCGGAGATGGTCAACGAAGACTCGGAGCTCTTCCGCGCGCACCCTGACTGGGCGGTGCAGGTTCCCGGCCGTGAGCCGTCCTTGGGGCGTAACCAGCTTGTGC
>PUNW01000140.1 GCA_003552665.1 Spirochaetaceae bacterium
AATGCATCCTCGACCGGTTCGCCGTGCTCGGTTACCGGCTCAAAGGTCAATTGATAGACGATGAGATCCAGCACCACATCTTCCACCACGTCATCATAATCGACTTCAACGGTACCTGTGGTAGTATGGTAGCCTTCTTTCTCAGCGGTAAAGGCATAAGTGCCGCCCGCAATCTCGTCAAATGTGTACTCTCCTGAGGCATTCGTGTGCTCATCCAGGGTAATGGTGGCACCATGCAGTTCTTCTTCATCCTGGTCATATACATTGAAATGCACGGTGTACCTTTCCCAAATCAGCACAACATGCTCTTCAACATCTTCATCTTCTACTTCAATTTCGCCTTCGTGGAGCTCATAACCTTCTTTTTCAACCGAATAGTTATAGGTGCCGGGTTCAATTTGGTTGTAGAAATAGACACCAGGGACCACTTCGATGCCGGATTTTTCATCCATCGTTACGTTAGCATCCGTAACCGGTTCACCATCTTCGTCTTCCACTTCAAATACCACTTCATACATGGCACCGGTTCCTTCAAGAATGACATCATCGATATTCCAGTCCCAGATATCAAACGTGTTTCCATCCCAGCGGAAAGCAAACTGGATAAACTCCACACCATCTTCAAGTTCGATGGTAAACTCTTCGAGGACCGGACCGTAATCTTCCGTACCGTCGAAGGACATTAACTCATTCCAGCTTTCCCTCTGGTCTGTGGTGTAAAGCACTGAAATCTCCCCGGCGCTCGAGCCGTAGTTCCTGAGGAATTGCCTGAAACTAAGCTCAAGGTTGTCAAATCCTGACACATCCACTTCGTGTGTGACCAGTTTGGAGATGTCCGTAAACGAAGGACTCCAGTTCAGGCGCATTTCGGGTGCTTCACCACCGGCGGATGAATCATCGGCTACACCCCAGTTGCTTTCACCGGGACCTTCAACATACCAACCCACAGGCAGTTCATCTGCTGAGTAATCAAAAGGTTCAAAGATGAGCAATCCTTCAGCTCCGAGTGTGGCTACATTGGAAGTACCGGTTCCACCCTCGCCCACATGGTTGTTTGAGGTAACCTCATAGTAGTAATTTCCTATTCCGGGCACCTCAGTGTCGAAAAGAACGGTTTCTTCTGTCTCGGCAACAACTTCATCTCCACCTGGATAGCGATAGACGGTATAGGTGAGGTTGCTTCCATCAAAAAACCCATCATTGAGACCCGTTTCGGGTGCTTCCCAGGTCAGGATCGCATTATCTCCAGCAGAGGAAAGGTCTACGTCTTCAGGCTGCGCGGGCAGGTCATGGCCAATATAGGTGCTGCCACTGACAGCCAGCCCCTCGCCGGCAAAATTGGCGCCCCTGACAATATACACATAGGAACCATCTGCTTCCACTGCGTCATCGGTATAGGTGACCTCATCGCCAACCACTGGGTCCAAAATGCTGTGGATCAGCTCTTCACCCCTGTAAATATTGATGGTATCCAGCTCCGTAAGCGCTTCTCCTGAAGCGTTTTCATCAGGATTGGTCCAGCTGATGTCCACAGAAAGTTCGCCGGCATCGTCTGGCTCGAGAGACAGGTCAACCGGTGCAGCGGGTGCATCCGGATCGGCCATATTGAACAGGGTTTCAGAAAGAGCAGCAAAGGCATTCACCCTGCCGGTACCCAGTTGGTCGATATAGCCGGAATTGCTGTCGTAAATGTCATCCGTAGTGCTCAGCAGCATATCCGTAATCTGCTCCACATCAAACTCACCGGGGGCCATGGAAAGCATCAAGGCGACCACACCAGATACGTGTGGACAGGCCATTGATGTGCCCTGGTAAAAGTCGTATCCTGAATTCAGGGTACTCAATACACCTTGTTCAGTCACATTATTGGTTTCACCACCTGGGGCAGATATTTCAATGTGGCTACCATAGTTGGAATACCAGGCCAGCTCATCATTGTGATTGAGTGCTGCAACGGCCATGGCACCAGAGTAGTAGCCGGGATAATTTTCTCCGGCATTGCTGTCGTTACCCGCAGCAAAGATGGTAATCCCACCTTCCATCACATCTCCACCACCATTTTCATTGAAATAGTCGATGGCATCCAGCACGGCTTGCTCATAAAACCCCGCGGATGTGTAGCCCCAACTGTTTTGTGATATGGCCGCTCCATTGTCTGCGGCATACACAGGCGCCACTTCAAAGCCACCTGATGGGCCGAAAAATCCCGGTTCAAAGACCTGTGCAGACATCAGTGCCACGCCGGGCACACCATCCCATCCACCGGCAATACCGCTGACACCCACCGCATTATCGCTCACGGCAGCAATGGTTCCGGCCACGTGAGAGCCGTGGTCGTGGGGAAGAATGGTAGGGCTGTCACTTACGAAGTTGTAGCCGACGCCATCCCAAATGTTATCCTCAAGATCTGGATGATCGATGTTAATGCCGCCATCAATGACCGCTACAATGACCTCATCGCTGCCTGTTTCCATTGTCCACGCTTCCGGCAGACTGATATCAGCGCCCACGGTACCACCCGTTTGACCGGTATTGTGGTAATGCCACTGA
>PUNW01000012.1 GCA_003552665.1 Spirochaetaceae bacterium
CGGGTGGTACGCGGCACTCGGCGCTCAGACCTTGTGGATGCAGCATGACGGTGATGACCGGTTAACCACTGTAGTTATTGGACCGGCGCTCGAAGCGGGCTACCGTATCGCGCCCGGTGGAGGCGGGTTCATTCTGGAGCCGTACCTCGGCGTGAGCGCCGTGGCGGGGCCTCGGTTTAGCGACGGCAACACAACGATAGGAAGCAACGCGGGTGTATACGGCGGTGTGGCAATCGGCAGGCTGCTCGGTGGTTGAGACGGAGCCACACCGCGCCTCTCGTGCGGTCGCCGGCCGGACACAATCGGTGCTGAGTTCCGGCATTAGCGGCCGGCGATTCATGCACTTTACAACGCTCGATGCCGGAATAATCGGGCGTTACTACTCCCAGATGCGTTGCGCTCCGAGGGCACTGAGGCGTGCATCCTTACTGAGAACCGGAAGTCCCTCGAGCATGCTCTGTGCCGCAAGAACGCGGTCGAAAGGGTCGCGGTGATCGTGAATCAGTGCGCCTGCTTTGCGCGCGTGGTTGTCACTGATCGGGAGGGGCAAAAACCTGTCTTCCTGTATTCTCCTATCCCAGTCATGAAGAATAGCCGCGCCTGAAGGCAGTTTGCCAATGCGATGCTTGGTTGCGATTTCCCAGGCGGAACCCGCGCTGACGTAGACGGTATGATCCGGCTGCCGGATAAGACTCGATACCCGCGGACTGAGCCGTTCCGGTGACGACCACCACCACAAGAGCGTGTGGGTGTCCAACAAGTAGGCTATTCCTCCCATGCTGCGAGCTCTTCATCCGGGAGGTCTTCGAAAAAACTCTCCGGCACGTCCTCCGAGCGGTAGCGACCCGGGCGGCGCTCCGTCGCTTCCTCCAAAGGTACCAGCCGAGCCCACGGCACACCACCTTTTGCCAGAATGATCTCCTCTCCCGCATGTGCCCGCGCAAGCAGCTGTGAGAATCGCGTTTTCGCGTCGTGAACATTGACGACTTCCATAGCTTCAATATGATCCGGTATTCGGGCTAAGTCAACTAGATTTTGTAACTTCGTAAGGCGTAGCATTCCGACTGAGGACGGTGCTCGGCTTCTGCCGGCTCTGTTCTATTGGACAGAATTCGTATATACAGAAGGGCAGGAGGCAAGAATGCAGCACGTACGATTAGGTGCAACCGGCATGAAAGTGTCTCGGCTATGTCTCGGGACCATGAGCTACGGATCGTCGCGATGGCGCGAGTGCGTGCTCGACGAAGCGGACGCACTTCCGTTTTACCGAAAAGCGCTCGAGCTGGGGATCAACTTCTTCGACACTGCCGACATGTATTCAATTGGGGTAAGCGAGGAAGTAACCGGTCGCGCTCTTGCGGAGTTCGCCCGCCGAGATGAGGTCGTTATTACCACGAAAGTGTATCACCCCATGAGCGACGATCCGAACGCTCGGGAAAAGCACGCTATATCGGCGCCTCGAGCATGTTTGCATGGCAGTTTGCCAAGGCGCTCTACACCTCCGACCTGTACCGTTACAGTCGCTTCGTAACGATGCAGAACCACTATAATCTTCTCTATCGGGAGGAGGAGCGCGAGATGCTGCCCCTCTGTCTCAACCAAGGAATCGGTGTTCTCCCGTGGAGCCCCCTCGCCAGAGGGTTGCTTACCGGCAAGCGGGACGGTCCTCAAGAGAACGAAACAACAAGAGCGCGAAGCGACGGCAAGCTGACTCAATGGTATGCCGATGCCAACTTCGAGATCGTTGCGCGCCTTGTCGAAAAGGCTACCGAACTTGGTCACACCCCGGCCCAAACCGCGATTGCGTGGCTATTGCACAAGCCCGCCGTCACGGCTCCGGTTGTCGGCGCCACAAAACTGCACCACCTCGAGGAGCTTGTTGCTGCGGTAGACCTGCAGCTGTCGGAGTCCGACATCGTGTACCTCGAGGAGCTCTATAAGCCCCGTGGCATTCAGGCGCATCAGTGACGCGGAAAACCGGCGGGACGCGGACGCGCGCGTAGAATGCCGGGAGGTGCCCGGAGGTGCCTAAAAAAATGTTTCTCGCTTTTCACTCCAGCCCACGCCGAGAAGGGAACCTCGAGCGCATGGTGGTACAGACTGCCGAGGAGACCGGCCTTGAGTACGAGTTGATTCGGCTCGCGGATTTGAGTATTGCTGCGTGTAACGGCTGCGTCGGCTGTGCGCGGACGCAGCGCTGTGTCATTACCGACGATATGGCGCAGCTGTATCCAAAGCTGGAGGCGGCCAGCGCGGTGATCATGGGCGGCGTGAACTACAACGGCAGAGTCAACGCACAGGCGCACCTATTTCTCGAGCGTCTTTTCCCGCTGTATCATCAAACCCCGGTGTTCCGGGATTTGCCGGCTGCGGTGGTTGCGGTCGGCGGCGAGGAGCCCCTCCGTGCGGCCGACGACATACTGCAATACCTCCGCGACGTGTACTTTTTCCAGGTGGTGGGGACGGCGACCTTCAAGTCCGACAATCCACCGTGTCTTTCGTGTGGACTCGGTGCCGAGTGCCCGGTAGGGA
>PUNW01000018.1 GCA_003552665.1 Spirochaetaceae bacterium
AATTGGTCGAATGTGAGAAGGACCCCGAGACTGAGGATTACCCCGATGAACCGATAGGTGATTTCAAGCTCGACGAGAAAAGCCGGCGCGTAACATTTACCGATCAAGGGCTGAATCATATCGAAGAGCTGCTGTTGACGCGCAAGATCATTCAATCCTCCCTGTTTGAAGAGGAGAACTTCGAGTACATTCACTACTTCACCCAGGCGCTACGTGCCCAGAAGCTCTTCCACCGTGACACCCATTACGTGGTGAGTGAGGGCCAGGTCCAGATCGTCGATGAGTTCACCGGACGCATCCTGCACGGTCGTCGTTACTCCGATGGTTTGCACCAGGCGATAGAAGCCAAGGAAGGCATTCGTATCGCGCAGCGCAACCGCACGCTTGCCACTATAACGCTGCAGAACTTTTTTCGCATGTACGGCAAGCTCTCCGGCATGACCGGAACAGCCGAGACCGAGGCGAAGGAGTTCGGGCAGATTTACGGGCTCGACGTGGTGGTGATTCCGAGCAATCGCCCCCTCGCCCGTCTGGACCAGGACGACGTGATCTACGTCAACGAGGATGCCAAGTACCGCGCGATTGCCGAGGAGATCCAGCGCGTTCATGAGAAGGGCCAGCCGATGCTGGTCGGTACCGCATCGATTGAGCGCTCGGAAAAGCTCTCAAGCGTACTCACACGCAGCGGGGTGCGGCACGAGGTCCTGAACGCCAAGAATCACGCGCGTGAGGCGCTGATCATCGCCGAAGCCGGTGCCAAGTCCGCGGTTACGATCGCCACCAATATGGCCGGACGCGGTACCGATATCAAGCTCGGCGGGAATCCGGAGTTTCGAGCGCGTCGCAAAGCCGGAACCGACGCTGATCAGGCGGCCTACAATCGCGCTCTGCAACAGGAGTACGAGCGTTGGCGCGATGACTACGAGGAAGTGCGCCGGCTCGGCGGGTTGTACGTACTCGGAACCGAGCGACACGAATCGCGCCGCATCGACAATCAGCTCCGCGGGCGCTCGGGCCGCCAGGGGGACCCCGGCGAATCGCGTTTCTTCCTCTCGATGGACGATGATCTGATGCGGCTGTTCGGAAAGGGATCCGACCGCCTGAAGTCTATCATGCAGCGCGGAATGGCTGAGGATGAGCCCCTGAATCATCGTCTGATCAACCGCACGATCGAATCGGCGCAAACCAAGGTTGAAGAGCGCAACTTCAACATTCGTAAGCATCTGCTGGAGTTTGACGACGTGCTCAATGAGCAGCGCAAGCTCATCTACGGACAGCGCGACGAGATCCTGAGCGACGAAGACCTTATCGTGCGCGTGTGGCGCAGCGCTACCGAAGTCGTCGATGAGTTAATTCAGCCCTATACGCAGTCGCGCGGCGAGGATCTTCCCCTGCTGCATGAGTTCCTTACCGGCCTGCACGACACGCTGTTCTTTACCAGCGACCGGAGCGAGGAGGAGCTCGCCGGTCTCGCGCCGGAGCAGCTGAGGAAGGCGATCGTGGACGAGATCTGGGAGGATCTGAAACACAAGTCCGAGATCGCCGGCCGCGAGCAACTCAATCTCGCCATTCGCGACGCGTATCTGCGGAGCATCGACCGGCGCTGGCAGGATCACCTTGAGAATCTCGAGGCGCTGAGAGAAGCGGTCTATCTGCGCAGTTACGCGCAGAAGAATCCGCTCCTAGAGTACAAGCTCGAGGGATTTCAGATCTTCGACCAGCTGATCTACGATATCCGCACCTCGATCGCACGCAAGGTAATCGCGGTGAAGGCGGAAGGTATCGGCAGTCCGGCGGCGGGGCGCGGGGCGCAACCGGTCGGAACCGCAACTCACAGTCAGATGCAGACGTTTGCTTCGGGTGGCGGTGACGCCGGAGCAGCCCCGGCCGCGGGCGGAGGAGCTGCTACCGCGACGGCCGCCAGGCCGCGGAAGGGCCAGATGACGCGCAGCTACCCGAAGGTTGGGCGCAACGACCCATGTCCCTGCGGCAGCGGCAAGAAATACAAGCATTGTCACGGCGGGTAAGGCCGGGAAACGAGCGTGTGGTAACGACCGGGTACCGGTCGCCGGTAGCGCGCCGCCGCGGCGCGCTACCTCGTAGGCCGCCGCTACCGTCACCGCCCCGCTTCGGCCTCGGCGGCATCAGCGTCGGGGGCAGGAATCGCCTCCGGTTCGGTGGTGTAGGCGTTAATAAAGGTGAACAGTGCGAGCATGCAGACTACCGTGATGGCGAGTTTGCGCATTTCGTCGTCTCCCTTGTGGGGTTTGCTGTCGTCACGTTTTTGTCATGCTTGCGCTTCACTCCGTAGTATACTAACTATCTGAGATGACGCATAGGATTGATGAACTGCCCGTTCTCGATTATCGAGAAATGCAGGTGCGGACCGGTGCTTCGTCCGGTATTGCCGAGCAGGCCCAGCTGTTGCCCCTGCGACAGATACTGGCCGGATGAGACCGTAATGCGGTCCAGGTGCGCGTAGAGGGTCTGATAGCCCCGGGGGTGACGCATGATCACGAACTTCCCGTAAT
>PUNW01000248.1 GCA_003552665.1 Spirochaetaceae bacterium
CACGCTCGAGCCGGTCGGCTTCGGTGCCGGCATCTCTGCCGGTAACTTGGTGCACGATAGTACCCTCGGGATCGCGAATCGTCACCGCCGTAACGATGTCGATCTGGTGAAAGGCCGCGCTGATCTGCGCGATGTTCGTACGGTCGAAGGTCCAGATCGGGAACCCGAGCAGGTCGGATATGCTGTCCGCATACTGATCGGCGGTAGCCTGGAAATCCTCCTGCAGCATGCGGTCATGGCGCTGATACTCGGCAAGCAGCGCGAATCCAAGAATCAAAATGATGATCGCGCCGACACTAAGCCCAAGATTGCGTGAAATGCTGTTTCGGAGCACCGAACGGACTGCTCTCCGGACTCCCCACGGTTGCTCTCTGCTGTTCATCACTACGCTGTTCACTACTCCGCTGCTCAAGGCGTTTTGTTGCTCACCATTTCGTTGCTTGCCGGCTACGCCGTTGCTCGTCGCCATACCGTTAGAAGCGTTTTGAGACACCGCGCCTACTCGCACAGCTCCATTGCGGCACCGTCAAGCTCCCCGGCCGACCGCAGTCTGCGCAACGCCGCGTCGAAATCAGCGACCACCGCAGCATACTCCGATTCGCGGCTGATTCCCAACCGCAAGCGCACCGGCTGCACAATGCCTTCGATCGCCGTTAGATTCTCGATCCCGAGCCCTTCGAGCATCCGGAGGGTAGCACATTGCACGCCTACGTACGCATCCACGCGTCCGCTCGAGACCATCTGCAACGCCTGTTCCGTTGTCGCCACCCAGACAACATCCAGATTCCTCTCCTCGAGATTGCGTTCGGCCCACCCGTCCCCGGTGTAGGTGCTGAAGGTTAGCTCGGTGAGCTCAGCGAGCCCGGCTGCGCCCGCTATCATCTCGAGCGAGGGGTGGTCCTCACGCACAAACACCGCCATTTCCTCGGTGATAAGCGCTTCTTCACCCATCTCGGCGTAGCGGCGGCGCTCGTCGGTAGCCACCGTTATGAACCCGTCGGCGGCGCCGCTCTGCACCTGTGCCTGGGCCCGCGCCCACGGATACGCCTTGTGAACAACGGTCAGGCCAAGCTCCTCAACCAGAACCCGTTCGGCCCGTTCCACGAGGAGCCCGCGAACCTCGCCGTGTCGGCACACGTAACTGTAGGGATAGAAATCATTGAAGTACACGAGCCGCAACGGGCGCTCCGGGACCGCCGCGTCCGCCCTTGCCGGTGGCGAAGCGTCACCCGCCGGAATACCGGGCGGCGCCGCCGGCAGCATAACCAGCGCCGCCAGCGCGATGCCGAACACCGAGGATCTCGCTCGCATTGCGTTCCTATTCCCCGCGCTTAACGGTCGGCTGCAACAGCTGCACGTCAGTCCAGCCGCAGCTTCTGCAGTTTGGGTTGGATCACAACTCTACAGTATCCGGCGTGGGGATTACGGTTGTAATAGTCACGATGGTACCCCTCCGCCGGATAGAAATGCTCGAGCGGCAGTATCTCGGTAACGATAGGGGCCGAAAACTTCCTATCCGCCTCAAGAGTCGCCTTCGAGGCCTCGGCCGCTCGCCGCTGTTCCTCGTTGTGATAGAGAATCACCGACCGATACTGCGTTCCCACATCGGCGCCTTGCCGGTTGAGCGTTGTGGGATCATGCGCCTGCCAGAAGATCTCCAGCAGCTGCTCGTAACCGATCTGCTCAGGATCATAGGTGATCTGAACTACCTCAGCGTGACCGGTTCGGCCGCTGCACACCTCTTCATAGGTCGGATCCGGGGTCTCTCCTCCGGCGTAGCCCGGTTGCACGCTCACCACGCCGTCGAACCGTTGGAAGACCGCCTCCAGACACCAGAAACACCCCCCGCCTAAAGTTGCCTGTTCGCTCATAGCTGCTCCGCTTCGCTTGCTCCCCCGGGAAAAACACTCGTGGGAGACTTACCAGGTGCCCCACACTATAACACAGGATTGCGCGGGATGGGGAAGAGCCGGTCTCAGTCCCAATCGGCTCTCCCTTTATTGAGTCTCCCTGTATTGCGCCACGGTTCACCGATTGCCTCTCGGCTCCCGTGCTGGTAGGCTTCAGGCCGTGGCCGGATATCGCGGGAAAGAGCGCACAACTCAGCATGCAGACGACCTCGAGGCGCTCACCGAGACGCTGATCTCGCTGGACCGCATGGTCGCCGATTCTTCCAGCCTGATTCTGGCGGAAAAAGCGGGCTTTCTGCCGCTGCTGTGCGGCGAGGTTGGGCTCGTTGTGGTGCCGGGTGTGCTGAACGAGACCGGCTTTGAGTCCGAAGGGTTCAGCAAGCTCGAGGGGTATGAAGAAGCCCCCACCGACGCCGCAGTTATGCGTGCCGCTCGCGAAACCGGCTTTGCACTCCTCAGCGACGACCGAAGCATGCTCGAGCAGGCCCACACGGCAGGGGTGCGCTACTACAACGCGATTATGGCGCTCACCCTGCTGCTCGCCCGCGGCGCAGTCACTCCTGACGCTTTCGAGCGTTTCCGCGGCGAGCTGTATCGCCACTGTCGATACAGCA
>PUNW01000059.1 GCA_003552665.1 Spirochaetaceae bacterium
CTGGGGATAGTCTGGGCGCGACCGGAGCGCGACGTATGGGCGGGCTTCCGCGTGGTGCGCGATCTATTGAGAGATCGCCCGAACTACTACCTCGCGCTACTCGACGACCCCGAAGGTGATTTTGGCGGCGAGTTTGTCCGTAACCCACAACCGACGCGCACCGAGGGGTTTTTGCGCGTGGGGTACTCGATGCCCGTGTGCTGCTTTCGTTCGTGGGCGCGATGGAGTGGTATATCGGCGACGAGTTCGAACCCGCTGCGTAGCGGTCATTGCGGTCGTTGTGGTCATGACCGTGTCCTCGGCCCCGGCGCTGTCGGCTCAGGAGCAGCAGCAGCCGGACGAACTGGGACCGGCTACGCAAGCGGAGCTCTCGGGTGAAACCTCGGATGACCTTCCTCGCGTGGGGGTGCTGCCACCGCTTAACCTCACCGGGCTTGAGCAGTACGACTTCATTGCACCGGTGGTGCAAGACACGGTAACCCTAACCCTACGCCTGATCGGTCGGCATGAGGTAGTGCCGCTCGCCCCCGAACAACTCAGCGACCCGGAAGCCGCCGCCCCTGCGGATGCTGAGTTGCGTGAGATAGGGCTCGAGCGGAATCTTGCAAACATTTTGTTCGGCTCGGTGACGCGCGACAACGGGCGACTTGTGGTGGAGCTGCAGGTCTTCGATACGCTCGAGGAGACGGTGGTGTTTGCCGAGCGCCAAACCGCCGACCTTCTTGTGGAGGTGTTTGAGGCCACCGATCTCCTGGTCGCCGAGATGCTCGAGGCGTTCAGTGGGGTGCCGGTGGGCTTCGGGGAGCTTGCGTTTAGCAACACCGGAGAGCCCGGAGGTTACGAGGTGTATCTCGACGGCACTTTGGTCGGTGAGAACATGGAGGAGCTCGAGCGGGTTTTAATCGGCGAGTACGAAGTTGAGATTCGGCAGGAGCGCATGTTCGAGGAAGAGATCATACACTCAGAGCGGATCACGGTGGAGGCCGATGAGCGCCTGACGGTTGAGTTCGCGGTGCCGCTGCTGCTCGATCATGAGGCCGAGCAGCTCGACAGGCTCGAGACCGAGCTTCGCCGCGAGATCGCAGAACCTCGCTCGGAAGAGCGCGTGCGCGAACTGTTCGACCGTGCCTACGAGCTGCTCGCCGATCCCGAGTACAGCCCCTCGCTCTCCGAACGCCGCGATGAGTTCGCGGAGCTCGAGGCCGATTGGCTTGCCGATATAGAAGACTGGCGCCTTGCGATCCGCCCTCGTTGGCTACTGCCGCTTGCGGTCGGATGGCTTGCGCCGCTGGATGACGCAGTCTCAACACGCTTTTCGCCGCTGGTCGGTCAGTTCTATTCGGCGGGTGTGGCCCGCCGGTTCGGCGACTCCCTCTACCTTGGGGCCGACCTGGCGCAGCCGGGGTTTCCGGTAAGGCCGGTACCGTTTCTGCGTGCGGCCTGGCAGCCGGGCGAGGCGCCGCTGTTGTTCACCGCCGGTGGGTTTTTCGATCCGTTTGATACCCTCAACCTCGCCGCAGCGCGCGCAGGCGTGATCTGGCACGGCTTCAGCCTCGAAGCGGTCTGGATCACCGACTTCCAGGAGGGAGGCAGCGCGGTCGGGGGCGCGATCGGTTTCACGTTCTAAACCCGGTTCGTAGCTCTCCGCGGAGCGGGCCTCGGTGCCGATGGCACGGCACGCGGCGGCACACGCGCCACGCGGCGCACGACGGCACGCGGCGTAGTCCCTTGCCCGGCGCCGCGCGCCGGGGTATCATCGCGAGAGCCATGATGAGACGAAGCGACAAAGAGATTGAGTCTAACGAAGAGATCGACGAGCTGTTGCGACGAGGCACGGTCTGCCGGCTTGCGCTACACGACGATCCATGGCCGTACGTGCTGCCGCTGAACTACGGCTTTGAAGTAACCTCCGAGCTCGGCCGGCGCTTGTACTTCCACGCAGCCGGCTCAGGACGAAAGATCGACCTCATGCGCCGCAACCCGCGGGTTGCGTTCGTGATCGACCTCGATCACGAGCTTGTCCACGGCGAGACGGCCTGCGGCTTCACGATGAGCTATCGCAGCGTGATGGGAGCCGGCACGGTACAGTTTCTTGAGGACGCCGAGGACAAGCGCCACGGACTGCAGCGCTTGATGGAGCAGTACACCAACCGGCAAGACTGGGAGTTTCCCTCCGGCAATCTTGAACAGGTTACCGTGTTTGCTCTTTCTATTGAACAGGTGAGCGCCAAGGAGTCCGGGCATAAGCAACACGGCGAATGACGCGACGCATTGCGCAAACCCGCCTGTTTAGCATCTCGCATCCCGCCGCAGGCCGTCCACGGCCTCGAAATGCGAATCGAAACTAAGAAGTGTTGCACCGTGTTCGATGCAGGAGGCGGCTATCCAGACATCGTTAATTGGAATCGGTCGGCCGCGCTTACGCAGCCCTTGCTTGATTTGAGCAAACCACTCCGCCGTCGCGTCTAGAATGGGTACGGTCACGGTACGGGGCTTTTCACGAAACCGCTGCA
>PUNW01000184.1 GCA_003552665.1 Spirochaetaceae bacterium
ATGTGCGTGCCGACCGTGTTCAGGAAGTAAAAAACAAGCTCCAGGACCCCAACTACATCGATGACGTCGTTCTGAATACCGTCGCTGAACGGATCATCGGTCTCTTCGACACGGAGTGAGCGCGGCCGAGCCGCGCCGCGGGATGCTGCAAGTGTCTTGATGAGCTTGTCTGGATGAGCTTGTCTGGTATCGGAGTCTAAGGAGCGATCATGGCGGATCTCGTGTTTCAGGCACCGGCTAAGACGATCTTCGGCCTTGATGCGGTAAACCGTGTCGGCGTAATCACCGCACAGTACGCTACCCGGGCGCTGCTCGTCACTGAGTCGGTCCTGAGCGACGAGAGAAGCGTGCCGCGGGTGCGCGATCTGCTGGCCAAAAAGAATATCGACTGCATCATCTACGACGAGCTGCTCGTCGGCGCTACGGATCGGGTTGCTTCCGAGATTCTCTCGCTCGCGCGCGCCTCCCAGGCCCACGCTGTTATCGGCATGGGCGGAATGAACGTGCTTACGGTTGCTCGGTGTGCGTCCGCTGCGCTGGAACGGGGCGTTGAGATTGCCGACCTCTGCGAACCTGATGGGTATTCCAAAAGCGGCCGAACCGAACGACCGCATGAGGTCGCCTATATCGAGGTTCCCACCGCGATCCGGGACCACTTCATGTTTCGCGACTTCTGCGTCCTGACCGATAGCGCATCGAGCTCGGCTCGCCTCGCGCGCACCGGCGCCGGAACGCTTAAGGCGGTGTTGCTTGATCCGCGCCTGAGCATGACCCTTTCGCAGAAATCCGCCGCTGCGGCGCTCCTGGACGTCCTGCTCGCTGCCTGCGAGGGGTACCTTTCCAGCCGGGCGAATTTCCTCTCCGACACCTTTCTGCTGGAATCGGTGCGTTTGCTCACCGACGCGGTGCGAATGACGGTCAAGGACACGGGTGATATCCGCGCTCGCACGCGCGGCTACGAAGCGGCGCTGTTATGCGCCCTCGGCTTGTCCACCAGTTCGCAGGGTCCGGCGGCCGCGTTGAGCTACGCGATCAACGCCCGGTACGGCGTTCCCAAGGCCTGGATCGCGGCGGTTCTGTTGCCGCACGTCCTGGAGTTCTATCTTTCGGCGCGGCCGGAACGCATCGGCAGACTGAGCGTGGCTCTTGGCGAGGATGTGGACGGCATCAGCGCTGCCGACGACGCGGCAAAGGCACCGCGTGCGGTGCGCAGGATGATGGGACAGCTCAAGCTTTCTTCACGTCTGCGTGACTTCGACCTGGCGCTCGATGATATGGTTGACGTGGCTGAAACCGCGGCCGAGTTCGAAATGGTGCATTATAGCCCCGTGCCGTTATCGTCGCAGGAGCTGTACGAGCTCATCAAGCTCGCGTTCTGAACGCCGGCGCGCCGCCGGTAGTGTCGCATGATCACGATCCGTAAGCTTGCCCGACAGCCTGATGGTCCTCGACGGCGCAAAATTGTGCGGCTGCTCGCTCTGCTCGAGGCGCTGCTGCGGGGCGGTGATCCGAAGGCATCCCGAGACCGCTATTGGCGTGAGCTCACCGAGCTCACGGCCGCCGATGCGTCGCTTCCGGAGGGGGTGCGAAGGCACGCCGTTCGTGTGCGCGAGCTGCTCAGCGACAGCCTCGAGTCGACGGGCCGCGCGGCGACCGTCGCCCCGGAGCAGCGGTTGCTCCGCGCGGTGAACGACCTGCGCCACGCGCTCAGCGAGGCGGTGGGTCGAGAAGCCGCCGACTGGGACCTCGAAGCTCCGGCGGGCGTTCCGTTGGGCGTGCAGCCGTCCGGCGGCTCTGCGCCCGTGCTCCACGGCGCACGCCTGTTTCTCGAACGCATCCGCTCGCCGTTCAACCTCGGGGCAATCGCGCGAACCGCGGCTGCGTTCGGGTTGCCGGAGCTCGTGCTGTGTCCGGAGACGGTCTCGCCTGAACAGCAGCGTGCGCGGCGCGCGGCGATGGGCGGCTTTGAGATGCTCGCGACCCGTCGGCAGCCTCTCGAAGAGGTGGAGGCGCTCGGCCTACCGATTCTGGCGTTGGAGACCGGCGGCAGCCCCATCGGGGAGTACGCCTTCCCTTACTACGGCATCGTGCTCGTCGGTAGCGAGGAGCTCGGCCTTTCTCCGGCCGCGCTCGAGCTCGCCGACCGCTCGGCCGGCCGAGTCTCGATCCCCGCGCCGGGACGGAAACGCTCTCTCAATGTGGCGGTGGCGGTTGGAATACTTCTTTACTGCTGGCATGCCGATCTAAGTCGCCGTGAGCGCTGATCGGCGCGCGGGGTGCGAAGAACTCGCACCCGCACGGCTTGCGGTGCGGGCACCCCTGAGCCGTCATGAGCGAAGCTCCCGCGCCACCGCTTCAGGATAACACCAACACGGTGCGGGGCAGTTCTCGGGTGAGGCGGTTAGACCTGTGCGGTGATTGAGCGCGCCTCGCGCTGAAAAGCCTTGGAGAGGCGGCTTTCTATTCTCAGCAGTTGCTCTTCCGACTCGATCCGGAACTCTTCGAGCGCAAG
>PUNW01000084.1 GCA_003552665.1 Spirochaetaceae bacterium
TGATACTCGCCGTCGCCTGCCAAAATCAGGTTATAGTAGTCGGCCTCCGTCTCGCCGTAGGTTTCCAGCGTTCCGGCGGTGCCGTAGTAAAGTACCGTGCCCCTATTCGGCGTGCGCGTTACCGTTCCATCTACGGTGCGCCTGATCGTCCCGCGGTTCACGAGACTGTTCGGCGTCATGTCGTTTCCATCGGTGTCGATTTCAGCCCCTTCACCGATCACAATCTGCTCGTGGCTCTCAGGTTGCGTTAGCCGCGGCATTGCGCGGTCGCCGAGAGCAGCTCCCGCCCCGACGAACTGGTCGTTAAATGCGTCCACAAGCTCCTGAGAAATCTCAGCCGGCACATAGATTCGCGTGCCTGGCTCAGGACCGTCCAGAGAGTTACCATCCGAATCACGGGGAGCGAAACGAAACTCGCCCGCCTGTTGATCGAACCCGTACCAGTTGCGGTTACCATCGCCGTTATGGCTGACACGGTATGCGTCATCTTCGAGTCCCACCCAAACCCAGTGATCTTGCGGGTCATCGAACACCCAGTTCACGTTATTGCCGGCGTCGAAGCTCTGGCTTGCAGTCAATGGACCGTCACCGGTTATCGCTCGGCTATCCTGCAGCACTACGGCCTGGACATCGGTTGTACCACCGCCTGCGGTATCAAGAAACCACCGTGAGCCCGATTGCGTACTGAGCAGGGAAACAAACTCTGCCCCGGGAGATCCCGCCGCTGTAAAAGTTCCGCCGATCGACTGCGTCTCGCCGGCTTCAAACCTTACTGTCTTGCTGCGGGCGGTATCACTGTCGATCGTTAGATCGTTGAACGCGTTACCGCCGAGGATTGTGCTAGTGAAATCGCTATTCTCGAGTATGAGATTGCCGGCCCCGGGAAGAAATGACCCGCCGTCATTGCGAAAATCACCCCAGAGCGTAATGTCGTTACCGTCACTATCGAGCTCGCCGAGAAAGCGAAGGTTTCCCTGCACGGTTACGGGAGACTGCAGAGCCGCATTGTCGTCGACGCGCAGGTTGTGAAAGTGGTTGGCCTCGTCCTGAGTGATCTGTACTCCCGTGCCGGTGAGGCGTATGGTTCCGTTGCCGGCTCGAAATTCAACCGCGCTGTCGTCCCAGTCGCCGGCAACGCGGTGGGTGAAGCTTCCGGGGCTGAAGGTTCCCGCGGTCAGCACAAGCTGGTCACTAATCACAAGCGGGCCGACGGCGGTTCGCGTTTCCGCGTCCGCGTCGATTTCAAGAACTGCAAACTCAGCAGCGGAGACGGTTCCGGTGCCGGTAAACACGACCGTTCCGTCGTTGTGACTGAACGCGGAGACGTCCCAATCGCCGCCGACACGCGTCTCTCCGTCGGTCGCCTCGTAGGTGCTGATGAGAAAATCGCCGTCGACCTGCAGACTGCCGGCGCTGAGGCCGGTTGCCGAGAGCAAGCCTTCGCCTGTGACCGCCCCTCCCACTGAGAAGCCCGCTGCGGATACTGCAAACTCAGCATTGGCGGAGATAATGAGGTCGCCGCCCGGAACGGAAAACACGTCTTCCTGCCGGAAGAGTTGATTATCTTCGAGCATGACGTTGAACCCGTCACGCACCTCGATCTCAGACCCCACGCGCGTCCAAACAATGTACTCATCGTCGCCTCCCGGCTCGCCGGCACCCGGGTTCGCCGCCTGAAGCGTAGTATTGCTCGGAATCTCCGGAGCTTCGTAGCCGTCCAGTTCGCTACGAATCAACAGGTGTCCCTGGCGGAGAGTAAGCCCCGAAACCCCATTGGGTGCATCGATTCCGCTATCCTCATCGAACCCGCGAAGTACTCCTGAGAATACGGTGCTCGCCCGATTATCCGGGTTTTGAGGATCGACAACGTAGACCACGGTAGCATCGCCCTCGGCGTCACGAGCGAGAATGTAATCCTCGGTAGGCACGCCCAGCGTGAAGCTGCCGTCACTGCGTGTTGTGGCCGTAGGGCGCTGTTCCCACACGTCATTCGAAAGATCGCCTTCTATCCGTAAGCGCACATCCTCGCCCGCAACCGAGGCGCCCGTTCTGCTTTGAAGCGCACCGCTTACCGCCACCTGTTCGCTGAAGCCGCGCACGTAGTCTGCGTAGCCGGTTTCACGTTGGGTCCGCACGCTCGCGAGAAGCCATTCGGCCGACCGCGTCACGCGCGAGAGGCGGACCTCATCGATGCCTCCGTGGAACCATCGATCATCACTTGAGTCCGGCAAATTCTGACTGCCGATTATCGTCAGTTCATCGGCGCTGTCGACGTTCATGAGCGAGGTGCCCACAACCTCGTCGGTATCCTGTTCTTCGCCGTTGAGGTACGCCCGTACCGTCTCGTCGGCCGAATCCCACGTGAAAGCGATATGATGCCAAGCCTCGGAGTCGCCGAACGGCTCATCCGGCAACTCGATATCGAAACTGCCCGTGTGATCGTCTTCAGTACCGAACCGCACCCGCATGCGGCTGTTGCCGTTCGTCGCCGTGGTTATTCCCAGCATGAA
>PUNW01000069.1 GCA_003552665.1 Spirochaetaceae bacterium
ACCCGCCCCGAGATCCTCGGCGTCGCGCTCCTGCCGCTTATCTTCTACCACTCGTTTCAGCTCTTCAGCGCCGGCGTGCTCACGAGCCTCCCGTTCATGCGCAGCCTCACCGAGCAGGCCGGCCGAGCCGAGCAGGGCAGTGGCGGAGCCCAACACGCCGAAGTCGCTGCTCGCCGGTGACCGCGCGGGCGGAGGCCGCTGCAGAGTACCGCGAGCGGGCTAAGAACGCTAGCGAAATTTCTTTACTCCGACGGACAGGATGGCTATTTTTCTGTCAGCATGGCCGGGCGGCGCGACGCGCGCAGGAAAAGCGGCTACCGGCGGGCTTCGCAGCCGCGACTGCCCGCGCAAGTAAGGTGCCCGGCGGGCTACAACGCCTGCGCGCCGGAATCAGCGTTCAGAAGCTTTGAGGAGGTACGACAGTGTTGGCAGAAGGAACCCAGGCCCCGGACTTCACCCTGCCGGCCGGAAACGGCGAACAGGTGAGCCTGAGTCAGTTTCGCGGCAGGAAAGTGGTGCTGTATTTCTACCCGAAGGACGACACGCCCGGCTGCACTAAGGAGGCCTGCAGCTTCCGTGACAATCATCAGGACTTCCTCGACCGCGGCGCGGTGGTGATCGGCATCAGCGCCGACGGTGAAGATAGCCACCGCAAGTTCAAAGAGAAGTACGAGCTGCCGTTCTACCTCTTGGCCGATCCCGAAAAGACGGTCATCCAGCAGTATGAGGCGTGGGGCGAGAAGAAGATGTACGGCAAGATCTTTCCCGGGACGATGCGGGTGACCTATGTGATCGACGAAAACGGTACGATCGCGAAAACCTTTCCCAAGGTCAAAGCCGCTGAGCACGCCGCCGAGGTGCTGCCGCACCTGTAGGGCGCGCGCACCTGTCGCCGCCCGCACCTGCAGCACGCTGTGGCGCGTGCTCATACCCGAAGGACAGGCGTTTTGGGGAGCTCGGACGAGGGGCTTGCCGACGGGTAAGCCGGCCGACACGGCGCGCAGATTCGTGCTTCGCACAGCGGAACTCGCAGACGCGCTCCTCGGGCTCCTCGGCTGATCGACGAGGTCACCTGCCAGGTTGAACACGTTGATCGTGACCAAGCCGCTTGAGTCGAGCTCATAATGCAGCTGCGCCTTCTTGCCGCGTTCGGGGTTGATGACGTTGTTGGGGATCGTCACGCCGCCATGCTGCGTACGCACGTCGCGAAAATGGAACTTCCAGGGCCGCACGCTGCGAAACCAGTCTGAGCTATCGGGCAGGTTGGCAGGCGGTTGTAACAAGAGCTCCAAAAGATTGTCGTTGTCATGGACCGTTACCGGCGCTGCCCGCGATTGTGATGGCTCCCTCGATTCGTTGCGTGCGACCATTTTTGAAACCAAGCGTCTTGCCGTTTGCTGGAACCGTGAAACGTCGTCGAGCCGCCGTTGGCAACAGTAATGCCCCCTGCTACTGAGAGACTAAACGCATCCAGATTAGGCTCAGTCGTTCGGCGGTGCGCCTGTCGTACCCCAGTTATCCGGTTCCCCAATCGCTTGTACCGTTTTTGCCCGTCCTGGTCTTCGGCGCGATATACTGCGTCATTCGCTCCACCGGCGTCATTTTTCTGATCACATCCCGATCACCAAACTGTAGATGAATCGCGATGTTGGTACCTGCATCCGGTAATTCGCTTCCCTCGGTGTCGAAGATTTCGCCGGCCGGATTCTGCGGCGGCGCCGGGCAGATCCATTCCCTGTCGATAACTGTATCGCAAAGCACCCAGGTCTCCTCTGTCAATAGATCGATAGGTTCGGACTGTGTATTCAACGAGACCGAACGTACCGATTCCACGCGTAACTTCCTCGTTGCCGGGTGCACGATCTTCGTGTACACTATACCTATGAAGAATGTAACGTTCACTGCGGACGAGACATTAATCGAGGCGGCGCGCCGAAAGGCACGCGCGGCAAATCGTACCTTGAATGATGAGTTCCGGGCATGGCTTGAAGATTACGTTGCCCGCGACGAACAGGCGGCCCGCGCATTGGCCCTGATAGACCATGTCTCGCAGTACGCCTCCAGCGGAGGTCGGCGTTTCTCCCGGGAAGAGATGAATGCGCGCTGATTTCATTGACTCCAACGTATTCGTGTACCTTTTCGACCACACCGACACCCGCCGGCAGCAAATCGCACGGGAAATAGTGCGGCGGGGAATCGCTGAAGGAAGCGCCGCCATAAGCTTCCAGGTCGTTCAGGAAGTGCTCAACGTAACTACCTATAAAATGGAGCAGCCGCTGTCGGATACGGACGCAATCGCATTCTTTGATACCGTCCTGGCTCCCTTGTGGCGGGTCTATCCATCCGGAGACTTGTATCGGCGTGCAATCGAAGTGAAAACGCGCTACCGCTTCGGCTTCTACGACTCGCTTATTGTAGCCTCGGCGCTTGAAGGCGGATGCACACGCTTGCTCTCCGAAGACCTGCAGGAAGGGCAAACGATCGGCAGCCTTACTGTGGAAAATCC
>PUNW01000376.1 GCA_003552665.1 Spirochaetaceae bacterium
CGTACGGAAGATCGGGTAATGTAAATGCCATAGCTAACCTCCTTGCATCCTTATTGTTATAGTCAGACGGACACTTGGACTATGCATCCGCCTTCGATTGCAAAAAGATACTGCTACTGGACGGGTAAAGTAAATCCGAACCGCTCGAACAACCGGACGACGAACCTGGTGATGTGGTGCCAGGCCACGCGCCACCACGGGCCACGGGGGACACTCTCGGATGCAGAGACCGGACGAGTGTGGAGAACACGGTCTTCGATACTGTAGCGAACCTCGCCGAAACGCGCCCCGGCCGCCACCGGCGCCTCCAGATAACCCGGTAGTCGCAGCTCCCCCTCGATCGCATCCGCGCGCTCCACCGGCACCGTGACGGTATCTGAACCGCCCACCACCGGCGTGACCTCCGACGCGGTTCCGAACCACACGCGCACCGGACGCGGCTCGGGGTACCCTACCCGCAGGTTGGTGAACCGGTCGAACCCGTAATCAAGCAGCAGAGCGGCCTGCCGGGTACGCTCAGCGCTCCCCTCCGCATGATCGTCACCGGGAACGCCCAGGAGCACGCCGAGAAGCCGGCGACCGTCGCGTTCGGCCGTAAAAGCCAGATTGTATTGTGAAGCCGGAATGTAGCCGGTCTTGATCCCGTCGGCTCCGTCATACTCGCGCAGCAATGTGTTGCGGTTCGCCTGCATGATCGTCGGTTCGCCGTTTTCAGGATCGCGATTATGCTCGAGCGGGTAGGAAAACGTCTCATGTCCATGGAACTGCTCGAGCGCATCGGGTCGCCGGCGAAGATAATCGTACAGAAAACGAGTGAACTCACGGGCAGTCGTCGTGTTCTCGCTGCTCAGCCCCGAGGACTCAACGAAGCGCGTGTGGCCAAGCCCGAGATCCTGCATCGCCGCGTTCATCAGCGCGACAAACTCGCGCTCTCCTCCGGCGACGTGTTTGGCTACCGCCAGGGCCGCATCGTTGCCCGAAGCGATGGCGAGACCGTACAGGAGTTCCCGGAGCGTCACCCGCTGGCCGGGGCCGAGAAACATCAGCGAAGAATAGCGCGGCATGTTGCGGGCCCACGCCGCTTCCGGTATGACAACCGTGTCGTCAAGGGCGACCTGCCCCCGCTCCACAGCCTCGAAGACGATATGCATCCCGACGATCTTGGTAAGCGAGGCCGGCGGAATCACCTCATCGGGATTGCGCTCGTAGAGAACCGCTCCGGTTTCAAGGTCGATCATGTAGGCCGATCTCGCCTCAATGGCCGGCGCATCCGGATAGAGCTCGGCCGCCGGCGAGCGGTCGAACGCAACCAGGCTCGGCGCTGCGACACTGAGAAGCAAGACTGTCAAACCGACCGCTACCGTTCGGATGAACGCACCGATGCGGCGGGAACGAAAACGCGGGGCCAAGGGGGCCAAGGGGGCCAAGGGGGCCCAGGGGAACAAAGGGTACAAGCTGCGCATCTGTGAAGCCGATCATAGCGCAAAAGCGGCGGCGCATTCAATTCTGTTCAACCAAACGACAGTCTGTGCTACTGTTGGCAGATGATGGATGCTTCGACAAAGACGCCGGCATCGCGGTCGGCCGCGCCTCAGCAGCCTTCCTCAGCGAGCGGCCTGCGTTCCACGGTTCAGACTGCGCTCTTCGCGGCTCTCATTGCGGTGGGAGCGTATATTGCGATACCGATTCCCTTTTCCCCGGTCCCGTTAGTTTTACAGAACATGCTGGTGTTGCTTGCAGGCCTCCTGTTGGGACCCAGACGTGCCGCGGCCGCCGTGATGCTCTATTTGGCTCTCGGCAGTCTCGGGCTTCCGATCTTTGCCGGAGGCGCCGCCGGTCCGGCTACGTTCGTCGGTCCGACCGGCGGCTACCTGGTCGCTTATCTCCCCGCGGCCCTACTCACCGCCGCGATCGCCCAACGATGCCAAAGCACCGCGGCCGTAATGCTCGGCACTGCAATCGGAGCGGGGCTGATTCTCGCGCTCGGCGCACTCTGGCTGGCAACGGTCGCCGGCCTCTCCTGGTATGGAGCCGCCGTGACCGGTATCCTGCCCTTCATCCCCGGCGATGTTCTCAAGGTACTCGCCGCTGTGGCTCTCCGTCGCCGGCTGCTTCCGTTGTTCCGGGAGGACCGGTGAGAACTATCGATGTTCGCAGCCTCGGAAAACGTTTTGACGGCCGCTGGGTATTTCGCCGTGTTAGCTTCCAAATTGCCGCCGGCCGCTTCGCGCTGTTGATCGGCGCCAACGGCAGCGGGAAGACGGTGCTCGCGCGCCATCTCAACGGGTTGCTGCTGCCGGACGAAGGGGAGGTGTTGCTCGACGGCGTACCGGTTACCTCGGATTTAGCAGGTTCTCGACAGCAGGTCGGGATGGTGTTTCAAGACCCGGATAGCCAGATAATCGGACAGACAGTCTACGAAGATGTCGCGTTCGGCCCGCGCGCACAGCGACTGCCGGAAGACGCAGTCGCAGAGCGCGTCGCTCATGCTCTGGAGCTTACCGGACTATCCGGTCTTGAGGCCGCGGTACCGACGACGCTGTCGGGTGGTCAGCGGCGACGGCTCGCGCTTGCCGGAGTTCTCGCGATGCGCAGCGCCTGCATTGTGCTCGACGAGCCGTTCACGTTTCTCGACCACGGAGCCTGTGTGGAGCTACTTCGTTATCTGCTGGAACTAAAGCGCCTGGGGCACGGTATCATCATGATTACCCACGACCTCGACAAGGTCCTCGGCGAGGCGGATCACGTAATCGCTCTCGCGGACGGCGGGCTTGCAGCCGAGGGGGGGGCCGCCGATATTCTCAGACAACTGCCGGCGTACGGCATTCGCCGCCCGCATGGCGAGTTGGAGCAGCTATCGTGGCTGCGGTGAATCTGTGACCATGGCACAATCGGGATTGTTCGCCTACACACCGGCCGATACGGCACTCCAGCGTCTCGATCCGCGCATCAAGCTGCCGGCTCTGATCATGCTCCAGGCGATCGCCTTCACGCTCACACCGTGGGCACTGGCCCTGCTCGCCGGCTTCACCGCGGCCGGCTATCGCGTCGCGCGCGTGCCGGTCATCGCGACTCTGCGACGCATGCTTCCGCTCGGTGTGCTCCTGGCCGTGATCGTGCTGATTTCAGCCGGCGGAAGCGCGTTGTACGCACTGCGCGTCGCCACGGCGGTAATGTTGGCGAACCTCTTCACCGCCGTTACGCCCGCGGGTGAGATCTGCGCAGTATTGACCACTGCGCTCCGTCCCCTGACACCGCGCTTCGCTGCGCAGCTCGCGCTTGCGGCGGCGCTGACGCTGCGATTTATCGAGGTATTGTTCAGTGAAATCGGCGAAGCAAAGGCGGCGGTCCTGGCGCGGGGATGTGACCGGCCGGTTCAGCGCACCGCGGCGATCGCCGGAAGCGTGTTGCATCGCCTCCCGCGCCGCAGCGACGAGATCACCGCTGCGTTGACGGCGCGCGGTTACACCGGTGCGCCGTTCACGGCTCCGCTGCGCCGCTTGCGGGCCGGTGATCTGGTCGCCTGTGCCGGCTTGCTCGCTCTCGCGGCAGCACTCCTGGCGTTGAGCGCCGCCACGGGGGCCTGAGCGCGCGCCGGCGAGGTAGCTCGGGTCGGCTCGGGAGGCGGCGAGTCTCGTCCGAACGGTTTTCCGGGGGCTGCAAGCCCTTGAGCCGGGCCTGGCTGTCGGTATAGTATCGCGTCAAGCATTCGAACCGCGGGGAGGTACTACAATCATGCAGTTCGCTTTCACTAGTCGGGTCTTTGACACCGAGACTATTCACTTAGCCGATACAGAAGAACAGATCGTCCGCGGAGGCCGTCATTTATTCGAACGTTTGCCCCAGGCGTTCGACGGTATCAAGAAGATCGGCGTAATCGGATGGGGTTCGCAGGGGCCGGCACAGGCCCAAAACCTGCGCGATTCGCTCGAGGGCACCGATATCACCGTGACTGTCGGTTTACGCAGCGGCTCGCGCTCATGGTCGCAGGCGCAGGCGGCAGGGTTCAGCGAACAGGACGGAACCCTGAAGGAAATGATGCAGGTAGTTTCCGAATCCGACATGGTGCTCCTGCTGATCTCGGATTACGCCCAGGCGACCTTGTACCAGGACGTGTTCAAGGCGATGAAGCCCGGCGCGACGCTCGGTCTGTCGCATGGGTTCCTGATCGGCTATCTCAACGCCATCGGCGCATCGCTCCCCGACAACATCAACGTGATCGGGGTCTGCCCAAAGGGGATGGGGCCGTCAGTGCGACGCCTGTATGAGCAGGGTCGCGAGATCGGGGGAGCCGGCATCAACTCCAGCTTCGCAGTCGAACAGGACATCGACGGAAAGGCAACCGACTACGCAATCGGCTGGTCGGTGGCCCTCGGATCGCCGTTCACCTTCATGACTTCGCTCGAGATGGAGTACCGTTCCGACATCTTCGGCGAACGCGGTATCCTCCTTGGAGCCGTCCACGGTATCGTCGAGAGTCTGTACCAGCGCTACGTAGACTCGGGAATGAGCAAAGAAGACGCGTTTCAACACAGCGTCGAGTCGGTGACCGGTCCGATCTCTCGCACCTTATCGAAGGACGGCATTCTTGCGTTGTACGAACAGCTGGACTCAACCGAGAAGCAACGCTTCGACACGGCTTACTCGGCGGCATATCGCCCTGCGCTCGAGATCCTGACCGAGATCTATCAGGAGGTGAGTACCGGCAACGAGATTCGCTCGGTCATTCTCGCCGGCGAGCGGATGCAGGAGTTCCCGATGAGCAAGATCGACGGCACCGAGATGTGGCAGGTGGGCGAGACCGTACGCGCAAAACGGGACCCTGATCGTATTCCGCTCGACGGGTTCACCGCCGGCATCTACATCGCGACCATGATCGCGCAGATCGACGTGTTGTGCCGCAACGGCCACGCCTACTCGGAGATCGTGAACGAATCGATCATCGAGGCGGTCGATTCACTCAATCCCTTCATGCATTACAAAGGCGTCGCGTACATGGTGGACAACTGCTCCACTACTGCACGCTTGGGTGCGCGTAAGTGGGCGCCGCGCTTCGATTACCATCTCTACCAGCTCGCCTATCCCGCGATCGACGGCGGAGTCACCGTCGATACCGAGCTGCTCGAGACATTCCGCAACCACCCGGTCCATCAGCCGGTCGATGTCCTCGCCGAGCTGCGTCCGAGCGTCGACATCGCTGTGCAGGGATAAACACAGAGGTCATTGATCGTCCTGTGGAGCACCGGGGCTGCCCCCGGTGCTCCACAGTTGTGATACCATCACCACACTCGAGGAGCCCGAGTATGCTGAAAGCCGCGCAAGAGGACTACGTATGGCAACGACCTGAGGCCTTCGGTCGCAATATCCTGCCGTCGCGATCTCCGCTCCTGCCATTTGACGATCCGCAACTCGCGCGGACGTTCGACCGGAGCGAGAGCCAGTGGGTACAGGTGCTCAACGGGCGCTGGCGGTTCCACCTCTTCAATCACCCTGATGAGGTTCCGAAGAAGAGCACAGACAGCGGCTTCAAGGATCGAAACTGGGACGAGATCGAGGTTCCCGGCAGCTGGGCTCTTCAGGGGTTTGACCGGCCGCGCTACACCGGCGCGCAGCCTCCTTTCAACGCGCAGCCCCCGCATACCCCCGCAACGAACCCGACCGGCGTCTACCGCACGGCCTTCAGGATGCCCAATACCTGGCGCGGGCGAAGAGTGGTGCTGCAGGTCGGAGCGGTCGAAAGCGGGTGCTCGGTGTACGTTAACGGCCGGGAAGCGGGGTTCGCAGAGGACAGCCGCACCCCCGTGGAGATCGAGATCACCCCCTTTGTGTCCGGCGGCCAGAACACCCTGACGGTTGTGGTTTACTCGTACTGCAGCGGCAGTTACCTTGAAACCCGTGACCGCTGGTGGCTCCCCGGCATCCTTCGCGACGTCCTGATCTACAGCACCGATTACGTCTATCTCCGCGACGCCTTCCTCGGTGCGATTCCCCGCCGCTCACTCGAGGAGGCCTCATTCACCTGTCAGGCGGAGCTCGGCTATTCGGATCAACCCGAACCGGGCTACGGCGCTGAGGTTGAGCTGTTTGACCCGGCCGGGCGTCCCGTATTCACATCCCCGCTGTCGGCGCGCACCGAGGCAGCCGAGGGCGGGGCTACCCACAGCTACAGGCGACTAACGCTCACGGCTACGATTCGCGACCCATACCTCTGGAACAACGAGCGCCCGCAGCTGTATACCGCCGTTATCACCGTTCGAGACCCCGGTGGGCGTGCGATGGACGTCCATGCCACCCGCATCGGCATCCGGCGCGTGGAGATCGAGAATCGCCGGCTGCTGGTCAACGGACGGGAGATCACGATACATGGTGTGAACTGGGCGCCGCACGACGACAGTACCGGGACCACGATTCCCGAAAGGCGGATGCTCGAAGACATCAAGATGCTGAAACGTCACAACCTGAACGCGGTTCGCATCTGCGACGGCCCCTGTGACCACCAATGGTACGATCTATGCGATCAGCACGGTATCTGGGTGATCGATTCCGTCAACCTCGACGCCTCCTCGTTTACCGCCGAGCTCGCCCAGGCTTCCGACTGGGCTTACTCGTTTCTCGACCGGGGCATGCGCGCCGTGCAGACCAACAAGAATCATCCGAGCATTATCCTCTGGTCACTCGGAAACAGCAGCGGGTACGGCCCCAACCACGATGCGCTGGCAGGCTGGATTCGCTGTTACGATCCCGATCGCCCGCTCCACTACGCAGGAGTACACTCCCACGACGAATGGACCGGAGGCGAGTTCGCCACCGACATCGTGTCACCTTCCTATCCGGAGCTCGGAGCGCTCGAACACTGGGCGAAGCACGACGGTGACCCGCGCCCGCTGATTATAGCCGAGTACTCGCGCGCCTCGGGCAATAGCAACGGCGGTCTGTGGGAGTACTGGCGTACGATAGAGGCGAACCACGGTCTGCAAGGCGGGTTCGTCTGGTTTTGGGTCGACCGCGCGCTCCGCACGATTCCCGGCGACCCGGGCTCGCGCTGGAGCTACGGGGGAGATTTCGGAGACGCGCCGCATGCCGCCAACGGGTGCATCGCCGGGTTGCTGTGGCCGGACCGTACGCCACATCCCGCACTGCAGGAGTTGCGCTACATCGGCCGTCCGGTGGCGATAGAGCAACGCAGCAAGCGCGAGAAAACGTTCACGATCCGCAACAAGCGCTGTTTCATCACGCTCGACGATCTCGTTTTTCGCTGGCGTGTGGCGATTGACGGTGAGGTCGTGCAACGGGGAGAGCTCGAGGTGGATTCCATTCCTCCCGGGGATTCCCGCACGGTCTCGGTTCCCTATGAAAACGTGACCCTCAGCCCGGGCCAGGAGGCGCTGCTCATGCTGACCGCCTCGGAACGCGAGGGGCACAGCCTAATTGATGTCGGCTCGCTGGTGGCCTGGGAGCAGTTTGAGCTTGCCGGGAAGCGACAGAGTCGCACCGTGCGTAAACCGACAACCACGCGCCTGCGCCTGAAGCAGGACGAACGTCGAATCTGGATCTATAACGATCGATTGCGGGTGACGTTCCGGAAAGCACTCGGCGCGATCTCGTCGATCTTCTGGGACGAACACGATATCCTCAAGCTCGGCCCGCAGCTGAACCTCTGGCGCGCGGCCACCGACAACGACGGACCGAAGCTGGAACGACCCCGGAACTCCGGCATACTGCGCGAGTGGCTCGACGCCGGGCTGCATCAGCTCGAGCTGCAAGTACAGGACATTTCGGTTCAGGATGATCCCGACCATGGCAGCATTGTAGTCGGTATTCTGCACGAAGCACGCAAGCGTGGCGACGATCAGGGGATCAGGCACTTTCACCAATACCGTATTCACCCCGACGGAGCGGTCGTGGTCGAAAACACCGTCACAATCGAAGCCGGGAATCCCGAACTCCCGCGCATAGGCGTGCGGGCTCAACTCAACCCCGGGTTCGAGAAGCTCCAGTGGTTCGGGCGCGGCCCGGGAGAAAACTACCCCGACCGCCGCCACGGCTCGCCGGTAGGTTTGTACGAGTCGACCGTGAGCGAGCAGTTTGTGCCCTACATCGTTCCACAGGAGAACGGAGCGCATTGCGACGTGCGCTGGTGTGCCTTAGAGAAGCGGGGAGGTGCCGGACTGGTGTTCTGCTCCCCGGAGCGATTCAGCTTTTCGGCACTCCATTGTGCACCGGAAGCGCTGTTTAAAGCATCCCACACGGACGAGATCGAGTTTACCGACGAGACATTCCTCTTGCTGGACCACCGGATGCGGGGTGTCGGTTCCGGGCCTCGGCCCCATGAGCTGCTCGAGGAGTATCGTATTCATCCCGGAACCTACCAGTTCACCTACATCATGCACCCATATCAATCCGGGCAGGTAGAACCGCTTGATCTTGTCCTCCGCGATCTGAACGAGTGAGCCGCGCCCGGATGCGATCGGTGTATCAGCGACTGCCGCGCCCCTTTATCGCCGCGGCCCCGATGGACGACATCACCGACACCGCCTTCAGGCGCGTGTTGCGCCAAGCCTCCGCGCCGGACCTGATGTACACCGAGTTCGCCTGGGTCAAGGGCCTATGCTCGAGTAAGCCGACCCGCTCCCGAGACCGGTTGCGATTCCATCCCGAGGAGCGACCGTTGATCGCGCAGCTCTGGGGCCGCGATCCTGAGGCATTCGAGCGCGCTGCCGCTGTAGCCGAGCAGCTTGGGTTCGACGGAGTTGACATCAACATGGGCTGTTCGGTTCGAAAAGTGCTGAAACGGGGGGCAGGCGCAGGGCTCATTGCGACCCCTGAGCTCGCGGCAGCCATCATCTCAGCCGCGCGCCGGGGTGCGCCCTCGCTGCCGTTGAGCGTCAAGACGCGCCTCGGTCTCACTGAACCCCGGGTCGCCGAGTGGTGCGGGTTCCTGCTGCGCCAGGATCTTGCCGCACTATGCGTGCACGCTCGTACTGCCGCGCAGGGTTACGGAGGAGATGCGGACTGGGAGGCGATCAACGAGGTCCTCGCGCTTCGCGATCGCCTCGCGCCCGAAACCGTCATCGTCGGCAACGGAGATCTCGCTTCCGCCGGCAGCGCTCTGCAATTGCACCCCCGCTACCCGGTCGACGGATTCATGATCGGTCGCGCGATGCTCCAAAGCCCGTTCGCTTTGAGCCGTGGCCCTGAGGCGTCGCAGCGCGCAGTTGAAGTCTCCGGTCTCGAGCTCTACCGCCGCCATATCACGCTGCATCGTGAGACCTGGCGAGAGCGGCGCAGCGCAGGTGTGCTCAAGCGCTTCGTCCGCACCTACCTCGCCGGCGCTCCGGAGTACGCCGAGCTCCGGCGGGCGTTGCTGCTCAGCCGTGATCACGACGACATGCTCGCGCTGATATCACGAGCGCAAACACAGCAGAACCCTCCCCTCCCGGCCTGAGCCCTGGAAGAGCTTGTTGGCGATCAGAGGGTGGCCTGCGGGGTGCTGCCTCGCCAGTCGTCAAAACTCGGCGCTGAGTCCGCGGCTAAAGACCATCCGAGCTCCAGCGCTTTCTCGTTCATCGGCAGATAGCGCTCGGAGAACCGCTGTTTCATAACCGTTGCGAGCGATTCCTTGATGACAATAGGGTGCAAGCGTATCAGCGCCCCCAACATGCAGAGGTTCAGCGCCACGCTGTTACCGAGTTCCTTCTGCACCGTCCGGTTCATCGGCAGCTGACAATGCCGAGCCTCGACCCGCATCCCGGGCGCCACAAGGTCCGAATCGGTGAGCATTAACCCTCCGGGGCGCAGAATGCTGTAAAAACGGTTGAACGACTCCTGAGTCAGGCAGACCAGGATATTCGGCTGCACGACCTTCGGGAAGTTGATCTCAGAGTCCGAAACGATTACATCCGACCGGGTCACCCCACCCCGGGCCGCCGCCCCGTACGACTGCGACTGCACCGCCTCGAGCCCGTCGTGAATGGCGGCGGCTTCCGCGAGTATGATCGCCGCGGTTATGATGCCCTGTCCCCCTGAACCACAGAAAACCAGCCTACACCGCTCCACGTCGCTCACTCCTCCCGGGTCTGCACGAGGACCTGCTCGTACTGCTCACAGTACTCGGGTCTCTCTTCTTCTACGAAGATACCCCGAGTTATGAGCTCGGGGTTCTCCTCCGCGGCTTTGGAGCCCAGCTTGGCGGTGTTGGCTTTCAGCCATTCGAGCATCTCCACCGAACCTCCCTGCTGATTCCGCCGCCCGAAGTGTGTAGGACAGGGGGAGAGCACCTCAACCACCGAGAAGCCTTTGTGGCTGATTGCCTTCAACAATAGCTGCTGGAGCTCTATGACATGATAGGTGGTCCCCCGGGCCGCAAACGAAGCCCCCGCCCCCACCGCCAGGCGCATAACGTCGAACGCCGGGTCATAGGTGGCGTACGGCGCAGTAGTTGCGACTACACCGGGGCCGGAAAGCGGCGAGAACTGGCCTCCGGTCATCCCGTAGATTCGGTTGTTCAGCACGATCGCGGTAATATCGATGTTTCGGCGGCATGCGTGAATAAAGTGATTGCCGCCGATCGCCAGTGCGTCGCCGTCCCCCATCGGTACCAGCACCGTCAGCTCCGGTTTGCTCATCTTCGTCCCGGTTGCGAACGCCAGCGCGCGTCCGTGCAACGTGTGCAGCGTGTGAAAGTCAACGTAGCCGGGCATTCGCGAGGAACACCCGATACCGGAGACCATGACAATATCGCTCGGATCGAGACCGAGCGTCTCCACCGTTCTCAGGAGTGCGTTCAGCGCGGTCCCATGCCCACAGCCCACGCACCAGATGTGCGGAAAGAATCTGCTGCGAATGTAGTCCTGCATAGCCATTGTTACACTCCCCTGCCCATGATCACGCGCAACACGTTCTTGATGTTGGTGGGGGTGATGAACTCTCCGTCTACGCGGTTGGCAAGATACACTCGCTCGGGATGGTCGACGGCGCGTTTCACTTCATGAACCACCTGCCCCATGTTCATCTCCACAACCACGATGTGTTGCGCTCCGGCACACTTCTCGCGCACCAGACCGGCCGGAAACGGCCAGAGGGATTGCAGCTCGAGCAGGCCGAGCTTCATCCCACGCTGCCTGCGGTTCTTCACGATATGCAGCGCAGATCGAGCAGAACAGCCGTAGGATATCAACACACAGTCCGCATCAGAGAGGTAGTACTCCTTGTAGCGGGTGATCTGGTGCAGGTTGTTTTCGATCTTGTCGACCAGGTGATGGATCAGACCGTCGATCACCGTCGGGTCCGTGGTTGGGAAACCCCACATGTTGTGGTACAGGCCGGTCACGTTATAGCGGTGCTTGTCTCCGAAGTCGGACATCGGCAGTCTGCCGTCCTCCCGCGGAAGGTAGGGGTGATAATCCACGCCATGGGGCACCGCGGTGCGCAGCCTCTTCACGACCTCGAGCTCATCCGGGTCGGGCATCTGCAACTTCTCCCGCAAATGCCCAATCACCTCGTCGATCAGCACGATCACCGGCGTGCGGTAGGTCTCGGCCATATTGAAGGCCTCAACGGTGATCTCGAAGAGATCCTGGTTATTGGATGCAGTGAGCGCGATCACCGCATGGTCGCCGTGCGTACCCCACCGCGCCTGGTAGACATCCGATTGGGCAGCCTGCGTCGGGAGGCCGGTAGAGGGCCCGCCGCGCTGAACATTGACGATCACGCACGGTATCTCGGCCATCATTGCAAACCCCA